>JAQWON010000117.1 GCA_029245825.1 Flavobacteriaceae bacterium | reverse complement strand
ATTAATTCATTTTCAAAGAGCAGGACATCGGCCAATCATTTTATTAGGGGGTGCAACAGGAATGATAGGTGATCCTTCAGGAAAATCAGATGAAAGAAATCTTTTGAGTAAGGATATTCTTGAACAAAACACGAAGACAATTAAAAATCAGTTAGAAAAATATTTGGATTTTGATTCTAATAATCCAGGTGCTGCTGAAATTGTAAATAATTATGATTGGATGAAGAATTTCTCTTTAATTCAATTTTCTCGAGAAATTGGGAAACATATAAGTGTTAATTATATGATGGCAAAGGATTCTGTAAAAAAAAGGCTACAGAGTGATTCTAAGACAGGAATGTCATTCACTGAATTTACATATCAATTAATACAAGGATATGATTTTTTACACTTGTTTAAAGAAAAGCAATGTAAAATTCAAATGGGAGGTAGTGATCAATGGGGGAATATAGTTACAGGTGTTGAATTAGTCAGAAGAAAAGAATCAGGAAAAGTATTTGCTCTCACTTGTCCATTGATAACTAAGTCAGATGGATCAAAATTCGGAAAATCAGAACATGGAAATATTTGGCTTGATAAAAAAAGGACTTCTCCATACAGATTTTATCAATATTGGTTGAATTCATCTGATGATGATTCAAAAAAATACATAAAAATATTTACTCTTTTGTCAAATGAAGAAATTGAAAATTTAATAGAACAACATGATGAAAGCCCAAACTTAAGGATTCTTCAAAAGAAAATCGCTGAAGAAATTACAATGATGGTTCATTCCAAAGAAGATTTAAGGAAAGTTCAAAAAGCAACAGAAATTTTATTTGGAAAATCAACTACTGATGATTTAAAAAAAATTGATAGGCAAATATTTTTAGACGTTTTTGAAGGCGTTCCAAAAGTTCAGATATTAAAGAAAGAAATTAAATCTGGAGTAGATATTATCTCTGCCTTGGTTTCTATAGGTAATTTTTTGTCTTCCAAGGGAGAGGCTAGAAGAGCCATAAGAGAAAATTCAGTATCTGTAAATAAAAAGAAAGTTGATGAAAATTGCTTCTTAACTGAGAAAGATTTGATTGATAATCGATATATATTAATGCAAAAAGGAAAGAAAAACTATTATATCGTTGAAGTTACTTAATTTTATAAAACCATTAAATTACATCCTCTTATTTCTGAGTTATCAATTCTACCTATAATCTCAAAGGAACCATCTGAATTTACTTTTCCCATATCTTCTGTTTCAATAAAACTACATGAGTAGCGATTAGCTAAATCAATAATATTAATTCCTCCGGTTTGATTTAAATTTGATTCAGTAAAGGGATCTTCATTTTCTCTAATATAAATTCTCATCCATGGAGGTGTTTTATAAAGTCCATTTCCATTTGAATATGCCTGGGAAAGTAATTCAGTCATCCCATATTCAGAATGTATTTTTTCGACTTTAAAACTTTTTACTAGCTTTTCATGTAATTCTTTTCTTGTCAATTCTTCTCTTTTACCTTTCATCCCTCCAGTCTCCATAATTATAGTATTTTTTAATTCGGAAGTAAATTTTTTCGCAAAACTTAAAAGAGCATGAGAAACCCCTAAAAGAATTGTTTTTTGACCTTTTTTTTCTAATCTGATTAACGATTTGTATAAGTTTTCAAATTCATCTAAATAAAAACCACTTTCATTTTTTTTAGTTGATTTAATTAAGTCTTTTGCCATGTAGACAAGAGAAGAATCTGATTGATAGAAAGGGAGAATAGCAAGTATAGCATAATTTTTTGGAGGACCATAAAATAAAGAAAAACAATTCTGATAACTCTTTTTGTAATCTTTTAATTCTTTCACATAATGAATTGATGGACTATTTCCAGTAGTCATAGATGACTTAAATATCTTATCATAAGAATGATTTTTAGATGAAATGACTTTTTTTGATTTAAATAAACTTATTGGAAGAAAGGGTATTTCATTTATTTTGCTAATTTTCTCTGGAGTTATATCAATTAGCTTACAAAAAGAGTTGTAGATTTTATTGAATTTGTATTGGAAATTAAATGTTTTCCATGTTAATTCCTCAAATTCTTTTTCTGTTTTTATTTTCCAGAAATCTTTTACTTCCATCAGAACTATTAATTATATGTTTTATTAATATTATTGAATAGTTAAGTTAATGATAAGCTCAAGTTGTCTCACTTTTTTTTTTGTAATTTTCCCTAAAATTAATAAAAGATAATTGGGGCCAAGAGAAATTAATATTTTACTTGTTGACGATGAACCAGATATAATTGAAATTTTAAGTTTTAATTTAATGAGAGTAAGTTTGGAGTAGGTTCAAAATTTTCTTTCACTCTTCAGACTGCAAAATAAATTTAATTATCAAGATCAAAACAAGTCTATGTTATTTTATAATGTGAATTCACATCTTTTTTTAAATTTACCCAACGATTGATTTTTATGGCAAGTAAAAATAAATTAAAACGATTTGAGGAAAACAAAACCTTTTTAAATCTCATACAACCTAACAGGGAAAAAATTATTAAAAATCAATTTGAGCTGAAGGGGAATTGGAGTTTGAATTATTTTAAAAATAATAATCCAATTGTTTTAGAATTGGGTTGTGGAAAAGGTGAGTATACTCTTTATCTTTCAGAATTAAACCCTGAAATTAATTATATTGGTATTGATATAAAAGGTGCTAGAATTTGGAGAGGTGCAAAGACTGCTTTTGAAAAAGGGATAAAAAATGTTGCTTTTATCAGGACTCAAATTGAATTAATAACAAGTCTTTTTTCCAGTAGGGAGATTGATGAAATATGGATAACTTTTCCCGATCCTCAAATCAAATATAAGAGCTTCAAGCATAGATTAACAAATTCTGATTTTCTTAATATGTACAGAAAAATTCTTAAGTCAAAAGGTATAATAAATCTTAAAACTGACAGTCCCTTTTTATATGGATATACTTTAGGAATTATTGAAGGTATGAATGCTAATGTTTTATTTTCTCATAATGACATTTATAATAATCTCAGTTCACCTATTGAGGCAACAGGTGTGCAAACTTTTTATGAGAAAACTTTCTTAAAAAACAGCAAGAAAATTTCTTTTATTAAATTTTGTTTTGAGTAATGAATAGTTTTTTTAAAAAAGTCTATAAAGTAGTAAGAAAAGTTCCTTTTGGAAGAGTTACTTCATATGGTTCTATAGCAAGTTTTTTGGGAGATCCAAGAGCAGCACGTGTCGTTGGCTGGGCAATGAATAATTCTCATAATCTGAAAAATTTTCCTGCACATAGAGTTGTTAATAGAAATGGACTTTTAACTGGGAAAAATCATTTTAAGGGGACAAATTTAATGGAACAACTTCTAATAAATGAAGGAATTTCAATTAAAAATGATCAGATTATAAATTTTGATGATTTTTTTTGGGACCCCTCAATGGAGCTTTAATCTTCATATTTGTTTTTAGCTTTTCTATCAAAGTAGATTGAAGTATATTTGAATATTAAGTAAATTTATTTAATGTCAATTGCTAAAAAGGATATTGAAGAAGTTTTGAAGGGAATTACCACAAATAGTGATGGTAAATCACTTTATGATGGTAATTTAATTTCTAATATTATGGTTTTTGGAGATCAAGTTGATATTGATGTATTAATGAAAAACCCAACACTTCAAGCCAAAAAAAAAGTTCAGGATTCTATAATTAAACTTTTTAAGGGAAAATTTAATCCTGAGATTAAAATTAAAGTTAGCGCAAAACATAGCAATGATAATTCTATAACTCCTGATACAAATGCAAAAATTAAAGGGATTGATTCAATTATAGCAATCTCATCCGGTAAAGGCGGAGTTGGTAAATCTACTGTTACTGCAAATCTTGCAGTGACTCTAGCTGAAATGGGGTGTAAAGTAGGTATCCTTGACGCTGATATTTATGGACCTTCAATTCCCGCAATGTTTGATTTGGAAGGAGAGAGACCCCTCTCAGTTAATTATAATGGAGAGTCCAAGATTAAACCGGTTGAAAACTATGGTGTTAAAGTGTTGTCGATTGGATTTTTTACAAAACCTGATCAGGCAGTTATATGGAGAGGTCCAATGGCCACAAAAGCTTTGAAGCAAATGATTTTTGATTCAGCTTGGGGAGAATTAGATTTTTTATTAGTAGATCTGCCTCCTGGAACAGGTGACATTCACTTGAGTATTGTTCAGTCTATCCCGCTTAATGGAGCTGTAGTTGTAAGTACACCGCAAAATATTGCCTTAGCAGATGCTCGTAAAGGAATAAGTATGTTTAGAAAAGAAAATATAAATGTTCCTTTATTAGGAATTATTGAAAACATGTCCTTTTTTACACCTGAAGAACTTCCAGATAACAAATATTATATCTTTGGAAGGCAAGGTGCACAAAATCTTTCCGAAGATAAAAACGTCCCGTTTTTAGGAGAATTGCCCCTTGTTCAAAGTATAAGAGAAGCTTCTGATGTTGGAAGACCGGCTGCCTTACAAAAAAACACACTTGTAAAAGATCATTTAACCAAAATAACTCAAAAATTAGTTGAAGAATTAATTAAAAGAAATACTACCTTGCCTGCTACTAAAGTTGTAAAAATAACTAATATGGTTGGTTGTTCAGCAATAAAATAAATTTAATGAAAATTAAAAATATAAAAGAAAGAGTAGAAAATGCATTAGAAGAAATAAGACCTTTTCTTGTTTCCGATGGTGGAGATATAACTCTTATTTCAATTGATAATAATAAAGTTGCCAAAGTTAAACTACATGGCAATTGTATTTCTTGTACAGTTAATCAAATGACGCTTAAATCAGGTGTTGAAATGACAATAAAAAAGTATGTTCCTGAAATAGAAAAGGTAGTTAGTGTAGAAGAAGATTAACAATGATTAAGAGTGATATAATTATTATTGGTGCTGGGCCAACTGGTCTTTTTACTGTTTTTGAAGCAGGTCTTTTAAATTTGAGATGTCATCTTATTGATTCTCTCCCTATGCCTGGAGGGCAGTGTGCCGAAATATATCCTAAAAAACCAATTTATGACATTCCTTCTCACCCTGAAATATTGGCAGGTGATTTAGTAAAAAATTTAATGGATCAGATTTCACCTTTTAAACCTGGTTTCACCCTGGGTGAGTGTGCACAATCAATAAAAAAAACAAAAGAAAATAAATTTCTAGTAACGACAGATAAAGGGACTAAACATTTAGCACAAGTAATTATAATAGCAAGTGGGCTTGGAACTTTTGAACCTAGAAAACCGAAATTAAGTAATTTAGAGAAGTATGAAGATAATGGGGTAGATTATATTATTCGAGACCCTGAAAAATACCGTGATAAAAAGATTTTGATTGCTGGTGGTGGAGATTCAGCATTAGATTGGACAATTTTTCTTTCAAATATTGCAAGGGAAGTAATTTTAATACATAGGCGAAAAGAATTCAGAGCTTCACCAGATTCAGTTCAAAAAGTTAAAGATCTAAAGGGAAAAGGTAAAGTTTCAACTATGATTCCAGCTCATGTAGAAGCTATTAAAAAGAAAGATCTGGAACTTTTATTAGATATTTCATTTGATGGAAATATTAAACAAGTCAATGTTGACTATTTTATACCATTATTTGGATTATTACCAAGATTGGGTCCAATTGCAAACTGGGGATTTAAAATGGAAAAAAATGCTATTGTTGTTAACAATGCATTAGATTACCAGACTAGCATTCCAGGTATTTATGCAATTGGAGATTCAAATACTTATCCAGGGAAATTAAAACTTATTTTGTCTGGTTTTCATGAAGCAACATTAGCTTGTTACAGTGCACACAAATTTATCAATCCAGATAAGAAAACTACTTTAAAATATACAACTGTTTCTGGTATAAATGGTTTTGATGGTAGCCTAAAAAAACCTGCAAAATCAACAATTAATAAAATAGAGTAAGTATAGTAGACTTTTATGTAAATTCAATATTATGAGTTTAATTAAAGCAGTGATGTTTGATTTGGATGGTGTGATTGTTGATACTTCAAATCATCATTACTTGTCCTGGAAAAAGTTATGTTTAGAATTGGGTTATAATTTAACTGAGACAGGAAATGAGTTTATTAAGGGATTAAGTCGAGAAGACTCTTTTTTAAAAATTATTGATATGGCTAATATTAGTTTTTCTGAAGAAAAATTTAAGGAATATCTCATAAAAAAGAATTCTTACTATCTTAATCTTATAGGCACTATTACTCCAAAAAATATATTGCCTGGGGTTCAAAGTTTGTTAGGATATTTAAAAAAAAAATCAGTTAAAATTTCCTTGTGTTCATCTAGTAAAAATGCAAAATTGGTACTTAAGAAATTAGATCTAATTAGTTTTTTTGACTTTATAATAGATGGGAATGATATTAAGATGAGCAAACCTAACCCTGAAATTTTTTTAACAGCTAGCAAAAAGCTTAAAACTGAGCCAAGAGATTGTTTAGTTTTTGAAGATTCTCAATCTGGAATAGATGCAGCAAATAATGCAGGAATGATAGTGGTGGGAATTGGAAATAAAAATAAATTAAAAAATTCAGAGTATTGTTTTCCTGATTTTTTAAAAATCCCTGACCATTTAAAAAAGCACTTTTTCAATGAAGAAATATAATTACTTAAAACTTCACCCTTGGGAAATTATTGAGGAGGGATTTCATGCAAATAAGGTTACATCATCCGAAAGTTTGTTCAGTATAGGGAATGGATATATGGGGCAAAGAGCAAATTTTGAAGAAAGTTATAGCGGGGAAACTTTTAGAGGAAGTTATATAGCAGGAGTTTATTACCCTGACAGAACTAAGGTTGGTTGGTGGAAAATTGGATATCCAGATTTTTTTGCAAAAGTTTTAAATTCGCCTAATTGGATTGGTATTGAGCTAAATATAAATAATCAGGATTTTGATTTAAATAAATGTTCAAGAATTGAGAAATTTAAGAGAGTATTAAATTTAAAAGAAGGATTTTATTTAAGATCATTTGAAGCTGTTCTAAAAGATAAAACAAGAGTCTTTATAGAAAGCAAAAGATTTTTATCAATGGCTAGAAAAGATATAGGGATGATCAGATATAAAATAAAACCAATAAATAAGAAATGTTCAATAAAATTAAAGTCATACATTGATGGTGATGTTGCTAATCAAGACTCAAATTGGGATGAACAATTTTGGAAACACGAAGGAAAGGAAACTAAAGACAACTTTGCAGCATTAAAATCGAAAACCTTAAAAACTTCTTATAAGGTATGCACGTTTATGCATAATGAGCTTTTTTTAAATAATGAGATTATAAGGGAAAAACCAAAAATTGAAATTAAAAAAAATAAAATTTCACATACTTTTTCCTACGAAGTCGATTCAAATAAAAGTCTTTCTATAGTAAAATGCGGAGGTTATGTCTCCTCTATCCGCCACTCCTCTGTAAATTTTAATAAAACATACGAACTTTCAAAAGAAGCATTAGACCTAGGATTTAATTTTTTATTAAATGAACAAAAAAATGAGTGGAAAAAAATATGGGAAAATTCTGATGTTTTAATAAATGGAGATGTTAAGGCTCAACAAGCTATAAGATATAATATTTTTCAATTAAACCAAACCTACACAGGTGAAGATGAAAGATTAAATATTGGTCCAAAGGGATTCACTGGAGAAAAGTATGGCGGAGGCACTTATTGGGATACAGAAGCTTTCTGCTTTCCATTTTATCTAGCAACGAAGGGAAGCTTGGCTGCCCGCAATTTACTTAGATACAGATATAATCATTTAGAAAAAGCAATAGAAAATTCACAAAAGTTAGGTTTTGGTAATGGTGCTGCCTTGTATCCTATGGTTACGATGAATGGAGAAGAGTGCCATAATGAATGGGAAATTACTTTTGAAGAAATTCACAGAAATGGCGCAATAGCTTATGCTATTTTTTATTATGAGAATTTCACTAATGACAAATCATACATTCCAAAATATGGATTAGAAGTTTTAATTGGAATTTCTCGTTTTTGGAAACAAAGATTAAGCTTTTCTGAAGAGAAAAATAAGTATGTTCTTTTGGGCATTACAGGCCCTAATGAATATGAAAACAATGTAAATAACAATTGGTATACTAATTATATTGCAAAGTGGTGTCTTAATTATTCTGTTGTACAAGTTCAAAATGTTAGAGAAAAGTATATGACTGATTACAAAAGGATTAAAAAGAAAACTGGTTTAAGCGAAATAGAAATAAAGAAGTGGAAAGAAATTTATCAAAATATTTATATGCCGTATGATTCAAAAAAACAAGTTTACTTACAGCAAGAGGGATTTTTAGATAAAGAACTTAAGTTTGTTGATGAAATACCAATGAATGAAAGACCAATTAACCAAAATTGGTCTTGGGATAAGATTTTAAGATCTCCTTATATAAAACAAGCAGATGTATTACAAGGATTTTATTTTTTTGAAGATGATTTTACTAGAGAAGAGCTAAGAAGAAATTTTGAATTCTATGAACCCTTTACTGTACATGAATCTTCACTCTCTGCATGTGTACACTCAATTTTAGCTTCAAGGTTATATAAAAAACAAAAAGCTTATCAATTTTTCTTAAACGCATCAAGACTAGATCTTGATGATTATAACAAAGAAGTAATGGAAGGTTTACACATAACAAGCATGGGAGGAGCTTGGATGGCCATTTCAAAAGGCTTTGGTGGAATGAAAATTAGTAATGGAGTTTTTTCATTTAATCCTAAATTACCTCCAAAATGGACTTCTTTGAGCTTTAAAGTTAATTTTGATGGATCAATTTTAACTGTTATGATAAATAAAAAAGAGACAACTTTTGAGTTAACTGGGGATAGACCAATAAATCTTATTTCCTCAGGAAAGAAAATTACTGTTCAACCTAAAAAACATATAACATGAAAAAATTATTAATTGCTATTTTAATTTTTAATTCTTGTCTTAATAAAAATGAACCGAGAAAACCAATAACAGAAAATAAAGTTAAAATTGAATCTATAAATCAAGAAACAATTGATAAAGCTGTGCTTTACGAGGCAAACATACGCCAATATTCTGTTGAAGGAACCTTTAATGCATTTTCAAAAGATTTAGATTTAATAAAAGAGTTGGGTGTAAATATAATTTGGTTAATGCCAATTAATCCAATATCAACTACCAAAAGTAAAGGTCCTTTAGGCAGTTATTATGCAATTTCAGATTATAAGAAAGTAAATCCAGAATTTGGAACTTCAGATGACTTTAGATCTTTAGTTGAAAAGGCACATTCTATGGGAATATATATAATAATTGATTGGGTTCCTGGCCATACTGGATGGGATCATAATTGGATTAATGAAAATTCAGATTATTATTTAAAGAATAAAGAGGGAAAAATAATTGACCCCATAAACCCATCTACTGGCGAGTCATTTGGTTGGACCGACGTAGCTGATTTAAATTATGATAATTTGGAGATGCAACAAGCTATGATGGATGCTATGGCTTTTTGGGTAAAAGAGTTTGATATTGATGGCTTTAGAGTTGATCAAGCCTATGCAGTTCCTCAAAGCTTTTATGAAAGAACTTTTAAAATGTTAAAGTCAATCAAACCAATTTTTTTATTGGCCGAAACTGACATAAATCATCCTGGAGGTATTGAATTAGTTAACAGATTTGATGCTTCTTATGATTGGCCCGGGCAT
>JAQWON010000116.1 GCA_029245825.1 Flavobacteriaceae bacterium | reverse complement strand
AGAATAGGTTATGAAAATATTATTGGTTATACTAATGGTGTAGAAGATTGGGAAAAAGAAAATCAAAAAGTAGATACTATCTCTTCAATTTACTCGTCAAGTATAAAAGAATATATGATAGATTCGATTTTCTTAGATGTTAGAAATAATAATGAACTTGAATCAGGTTACATAAAAGACTCTATTAATATTCCATTAAATAATTTGAATCAAAAAATTAAAGACTCCGAAAAAGAAAATGAATTGTTTTTATATTGTCAAACTGGATATAGGAGTATGATAGCTAGCTCATTATTAAAAATAGAAGGATATAAGAATGTAAATGACATAGATGGTGGTTTCGTGGCTTTAAAATCTTATGGAACTAAAACCTTTTCCTCAAAAAATTTAATTAAGGAAAATAGTTAGTGAAAAATTAAGTGAACTAACAAAAGGCTCAAAACCATTAGTATTGCTAAGTTTCTCTCCCTTGAAGAATTAAAATAAAATAGACTTTTAATTGAATTCATTTTACCTCTGCTTGATAATATAGCAATGATTAATCCTATTATAATTACCCAAAAAGCTCTGATAAAATAATTCATGTCAGGGACAAAGTTTTTAAAAATTATATTTATTGGAATACACATAAGAAATGCAAACAGAATGCCTTTCCTACTTGGAAACAAAAACAAAATAGAAGAACATATAATAATAACTATTGCACAGTTTATGTAATATCTAAATTCATTTAAATCATGAGTGAATGCGTCTCCAGGATTTTCAAATTTTAAATACAGTAGAACAAATCCCGTCGAAACAGCAGTGAAAAAACTGAAAATAATTGCCATTCTACCAGCGTTAACTTTTTGATAATCAGTTGCTTTTTTATTGATGTATGAAGAATAAATATCTACAGACCAAAGCGTTGCCAAAGAATTAAAAGTAGAGTCTACCGTACTCATTAAAGAAGCAAATAATGCACATAAAATTATGCCTTTGAGCCCAGTACCAATATAATTTTGAATTAGATAGGGAAATGCCATATCTGGTTCTGGTAAAGAATCACCAACTATTCCATAGAGGGCAATTCCTGGAATAACAATTATTATTGCCATTACATATTTTAGCAATCCTCCTACCATTAAGCCAGTTTGAGCATGGTATAAGTTATCTGCAGCAAGTGATCTTTGCAGTACAGTTTGATTTGCACACCAATAGTTTATATTTAAAAAAAATAATCCAAATAGATGTGTCCAAGGAAGCTTCTCATGATCAGCTGGTAAATGAAGGTGCATTTTTTCAGAAGTTTGCTCATATAACTCAGACCACCCTCCTAAATGACTAATGGAAACAATTAAAACGATTAAGCCCCCTGTTAAAAGGATTATGAACTGAATAACATCAGTTCTTACGACCGCTGAAAGACCACCTAAATAAGTATAGACAGCAGAAAAAAGTCCTAACAATAAAATTAATATGGCTATCCTAATAATTCTATTTTCATGAAGAAACATCAAGTAATCTTTAAAAACCATTTCAGCTGCATAGGCTCCCCAAAAAAGAGCTGCACCAAGAGTTATTGTAGAAAATAAACTGATATTAGCTATTGAATAAAAAAGAGCAATTCTTTCACCTAATTTTTTTTTGATAAACTGGGTAATTGTTATAACTCTCTCTCGAATAAAAAATGGAACAAAAATAAATGCTGCAATTAACAAACCTTGTATTGCATTAATTTCAAGATTAGCTTGTGCCAAACCATATAGGTATGCTGATCCCATCATGCCTAAAAACTGATATCCATTAACATTTGTAGCTATTGTAGATAGGGCAATTGAAGGCCACTTAAGTTTTCTTGAACTTAAAAAATACTCATCCGCACTTAAATTTTTATTATATCCTTTTGAGACCGCAATAAAAAAAATTAAAAAAAAGTAACTAAGGACAATTATTAAATCAATCACAACTAAAGTTTAAAATCTTGGACCATCTCCTAAAGGAGTTTTTGGAGTTTCTTTTGGAATCCTATTCCTTACCTCAGGTAAAGAAATTGTTTTTAATCTTGGAAGGACTAGTTTGGCAAAATATGTGGCTTCCTGATGATGTGGATATCCCGAAAAAATAAATGACTTTATGCCTAATTCAATATATGATTTAATCTTTTTATATACCTGATCAGGATTTCCAACAATTGCAGCTCCACAACCAGATCTGG
This sequence comes from Flavobacteriaceae bacterium, assembly GCA_029245825.1. Lineage (GTDB taxonomy): Bacteria > Bacteroidota > Bacteroidia > Flavobacteriales > Flavobacteriaceae. Next base: position 1,818 of record JAQWON010000116.1, on the reverse strand, counting down.
CTAATCCGATACCAGTCCACAAATTAGGCTCTGCAAAAAAATCATTGCCTGAGATATCCCTCATTTTTTCTTGACGATATACCCCCAAAGATTTTGCATCTAATGCTCTTTCTCTAATTTCCTTTCCTTTATCCAATTCTAATCTAGAAATTAATTTATTTGCATGTTTTTTTGCTTCCTTCTCTGTCTCACGAACAATAACATGTGCTCTTAAACCAAAATCTACAGAACGTCCATATTCGTCAGCCTTTTTTGTCATTGAAACCATTAATTCCTCTAAATTTTCCATTGTTTCTGGCCACATAAGATAAACATCGCAATGCTCTGCACATAAATCAACGCCCTCTGGAGAATAACCGCCAAAATATAATAATGGACCTCCATTTTGCTGATAAGGTTTAACAGGGGATGAAGGCAATTTAAGTTGATAAAATTTTCCTTTAAAATTAATTTCATCCCTGTTCCAAGCTTGTTTTAAAATTGAAATAACCTCACGAGAACGAGAATATCTATCTTTTGATGAGGTTTTAGTCCCGGCTAAATCAGATGAAATTATATTGAGAGTTAATCTGCCTTTTAAAATATGATCTAAAGTTGCAATGCTTTTTGCTAACATTGGTGGATGGATTTCTCCACACCTTATAGCTGGAAGAAGATTTATCCTTTTCGTCATTGGGGCAATTGCAGATGCAAAAGTTAGCGTGTCTTGTCCAACTTGATAAGATGAGGGGCATAATATATTTCTAAAACCCAACTTATCAGCAATTTTTACCATTGCGGAGGTATTCTCCCAATTACTTTTATAAACAGGGTCTCTAGTCCCCAAAAACTCATCATCACCATCACATAGTGGCGCAAACCATGAAATCTCAGCTCCCTCAATTAAAGATGATCTTGGATTAATTTTCATCATGTAAAAGTACTAGTATTCTTTATATCAACTATATAAATTTGAATTTGAATAAACTTATGCCAATTTGTCATTTTTTTTAACTTTGTATAATTCTAATAATTTAAGTTTTAAAATTTAACAGTTGATGAATGAGAAGGGATAAACACTTTAATGTCGATTTAGATAAAGACCCAAACTTCGTTAATGGAGAAGTGACTATTTTATCTCCGAAAAAACAGAATAGTAAAAGCAAAAAAATCATCGAAAGTCAAAAAATTGCTAAGGAAAACAGATACGGAAAGAAGGTGTATATAGAGTCATATGGCTGCCAAATGAATTTTTCAGATAGTGAGATTGTTGCTTCAATCCTTTCAAAACAAGGATTTAAAAATACTGATAAGATTTCATCTGCTGATCTTGTATTAATTAATACCTGTTCTATTAGAGATAAAGCTGAGAAAACAGTAAGAAATAGGCTTCATCATTTTAACTCTTTCAAACAAAAAAATAAAAGCCTAAAAATTGGCGTTATGGGCTGTATGGCTGAGAGATTAAAAGAAAAGCTTCTTGAAGAAGAAAAAATAGTAGATCTTGTTGTCGGTCCTGATGCTTACAAAGATTTTCCGAAACTGCTAGAAGAAATAGAAAAAGATCGAGAGGCAATTAATGTGATTCTTTCAAAGGAAGAAACCTATGGTGATATAAATCCTGTAAGGATAAATTCTAATGGCGTTGGTGCTTTTGTTTCAATTATGAGGGGCTGTGATAATATGTGCACTTTTTGCGTTGTCCCCTATACAAGGGGAAGAGAAAGAAGTAGAGATCCTAAAAGTATTCTTAAAGAAATTGATGATTTAACATTAAAAAACTTTAGAGAAGTAACACTTTTAGGTCAAAACGTTGATAGTTATCTATGGTATGGTGGT
>JAQWON010000106.1 GCA_029245825.1 Flavobacteriaceae bacterium | reverse complement strand
TAGCATTTCTGTGATGCTCATAAGCAATATATTTAGCACGAGGTGTGTTGCGCAATAATGAAGTTATGCCTTGCCGTTCAGCAATGATTCCCTGATAATATTTTTCTTCAAATTTACTGTTGAGATTTGTACAAAGATCTTTAGCTTCATCCAATCTAGCAGTACCATCTTTTCCAAATTGATCTGTAATAGCCAAAATTAAATATAAAATGGCGTCTTGATTTTTTGGTTCAACTTGTAAAATATCACGACAAATACTTTCTGCCTGCCAAGCTTCATTTAATAAACGATAATGGTTAGCTTTAATTAAAGCTTTAGGAATTAAGTCTTTTGAAAGAGGTTTAGGTTTTAGCATAATGACATGTTTATTAGTAAATATAATAAAAAGTGACTCAAAGTACTTAATTAAAGATGCTCATAGAATTATCATTTAGTTTTAGAATTGGGGGCCTCTAAAGCAACATCATTTTTTCAGGATTCAAATTCACAGGACTTTTTTCAAAATAACTTTTATTTGCTAAAAGAGCAGCTCCTGCAGCTCTTAAACCAAAAGTAGGATCTTGTATAATTTCCCCTTTTCCTCTGATTGCCTGAAAAAAATTATAAAAATGATCATAATGTCCTCCTTTGTAATCTGCAGGGACTTCATAAAGAGATTCACCAGTATTTAATGCAAGATCTTTTTTTTCAATATTTTTATCATTATAGTTTTCGGCTATTTTTTTTTGAATTTTATCTGTAAAAGCATTCATTGAATAACTACTTGGAATTATTCCTTTTTTTGGCCGTATAAGTTTACAGGAATTAGAACTTACTTCCATAGCACCTTCAGTACCTATAAGTTTAAAACCCCATCCGCCTCCTGATCCTGCAATAAAATTAACCCTCATAGAAGCATTGAATGCTTTATGAGTTTTTGTTTCAGGGTAATCATATAGACAAAGATTTATATCTGGAACATCACGTCCGTCTTTCCAATAACGAAGTCCTCCAGTAGAAAGTGCTCTTTTTGGACCATTAGAACTTATGATATAATTTAAGCTTGAAAACGCATGGACAAACATATCTCCAGCAACTCCTGTTCCATAATCTTGATAATTTCTCCATCGAAAAAAACGTTTTAGGTTATAGGTAACTTTAGGAGCATCTCCAATAAAAAAATCAAAATCAATTGTATCTGGATTTGCATCAGGGGGGATTGGATATTGCCAAGCACCTTCAGCAGAGTATCGATCATTGTACATATCCAACAGTACAAGTTCTCCAATAGCTCCGTCTTCATATAATTCCTTTGCTTTTTGATTTCCTAGAGAAGACATGCTTTGACTTCCAATTTGACATACACTTCCCGTTTTATTATACACTTTGATGATCTCGTGACCTTCTGTAAAATTTTGAACCATGGGTTTTTCGCAATAAACTGCTTTACCTGATTTCATAGCTTCAATGGTGATTTTTTTATGCCAGTGATCTGGTGTAGCAATAATTACGGCATCAATATCCATTCTCTCTAATATTATTCTGTAATCACGACTTATAAAAAGATCTTTACCCCAAAGTTCTTTCGCTCTTTCTAATCTTCCTTTATATAGGTCACATACTGCAACTAATTTTACACCAGTTACTTCTAGAGCAACATTGGCATCAATTATTCCTTGAATTCCACATCCAATCAATGCTAAGTTGATCTGATCATTTGCTGAAAAGGGTTCCGAAGCATAAGTACGATCAAGCGTTAATTTTTGTTTGTAAGCACCTGAAAGTAAATAGGGAAAAGAAGACACAATGGAAGAACCCAATGTCAATTTTTTAATAAATGATCTTCTTGTCTTACTTTTCCCCATCCTAATAACCTAATTTGTTATATTTATTTTTAACAAATATAAAATCATAATTAGTTTTATTGAAGTTTCAATATTTTGTACCTTAGAATCCTAACTAAATTAATCAATTTATTAAATTAATGAATAAGCGATCGTTTTTAAAAAATTTCTTTTTCTTCACATTAATAATAAGCATTTTAGGTTTATTTAGCTGTAAGCAAATTACTAAAAAAGGAAATAGTTCCAAAGAAGACTTAGGAATAAATATAGGTCTGATTACTTATTCATTTCGAACCATGCCTGATCAAAGCCCTTTGGCTATTTTAGAATATGTTAAAAAAAGTAACATTAAGCATGTCGAACTCATGGGAAATCATGCTGAGTCCTTTGCTGGAAGTCCAAAAAGCCCTGCCAATGAACCTGCAAAGAGAAGTGTTTTTATCAAACAAAAAAGGAAGATTCAGCTCACAGAGGAAGAACAAAAAATAGCATCTCAAATCGCTGAAGAAATAAAAACATATAATAATGAGGTTGCCCTGTGGCGCAAAGAGGCGCCAATGTCAAAATTTGAAGAACTTCGAAAACTTTATAATGATGCAGGTATTTCCATTTATGCTTTTAAACCTCGTGTATTTGGTAAAGATAATACTGATGATGACATTCGCTATGGTATGCGTGCTGCTAAGGCTCTTGGCGCTTCACACGTAACATTAGAACATCCAAGTGATGATAAACATACCGCCCGACTCGGTAAAATCGCTGAAGAAGAAGATATCTTAATTGGCTACCATGGACACGAGCAACAAACTCCAACCTTATGGGATACAGCCATTTCACAATCAAATAACAATCGATTGAATCTTGATTTAGGACATTATGTGGCAGCAGAAAATACCGATCCACTACAAATTTTAAAAGACAAACATCACAAAATTGTTAGCATGCACCTTAAAGACCGTCAAAAGCTAAGCAATGGTGGAGATAATTTAATTTGGGGTACAGGAGATACTCCCATTACAGAAGCTCTCCAACTTATAAAAAAACAAGGCTATAGCTTTTATGTAACCATTGAATTAGAATATGAAATTCCTGAAGGCTCAGATGCTGTGAAAGAAGTAAAAAATTGTTTAGACTATGTCAAAAAGGCATTAGAGTAACGTTATTTTTATTTAGGTTGTGAATGAATGGTTTAGGTTCTTTCCGTGTTTAATTAATTATCCAAAATAGGTATTTTAAACTTTTCAATTTTGGCTTCAGTATGCGCCTGATTCATATATTTTTCCATTTTTTCAACAATCTTAGGGTAATTAGAAGCTAGGTTATTACGTTCTTTTGGGTCGTCATCTAAGTTGTAGAGTTTAAGCTCTGAAGAACCTTTGAATAAATCTTTTTTAACACCTTTCCACTGATTAATTCTAATCGCTTGTTGTCCCCCATAAGCAGGGAATTCCCAATAAAGATACTCGTGTTTTTTTTGTTTTTTACCAATTAGTGTGGGATAATAACTAATACCATCAATGGCATAAGGAGGAGCCTCGCCAATAATATCAGAAACAGTAGCGAAATAATCATAGAACGTGCTGGGATGATCTGATTTTGATCCAGCTTTAATTCGTTTAGGCCATGTTGCAATGGAAGGAACCCTAATACCCCCTTCATTGACACTCCCTTTAACAGTTGTTTTTGAATTCACAAAAATTCCAGCACTGTTAAAGAAGTGAATATCCACCTGCTCTTTATGCGTTGGACCGTTGTCACTTGAAAAAATAATAAAAGTGTTTTTATATTGCCCAATTTCCTTTAGCTTAGAAACAATTTCACCTACCTGCTGATCCAAATAAGAAATCATAGCAGCATATGTTGCCTTTGGTGAAAAATTAGGGTAATATCCTTTATCACCCAGGTAAGGCTCTTCTTCACCAAATTTTTCACGATAGTAATTTACCCATTTCTCAGGTGCTTGAAGTGGAAGATGTGGAAGAGGGGATGCATAATAAAGAAAAAATTTATTGTCTTTATTCCTGTCTAAAAATCCTAATGCCTCATTATGCATTAAGGTAGGCCCATAATCATTTTGGTTATAATCTTTATAGCTTTCAGCTTTATTGGAATCAAGCCCTTCTGGGAGCTTCCCCTTGTTAACTATCTTATTGTTTAAAACATGCTTTTCTTTATTTCTCCATAAATGACTCGGATATAGGGTATGAGCCTGCCGCTGACAATTGTAACCATAGAAAAAATCAAAACCTTTATTGTTTGGAATACTTTCCGTGTTAGGTGCACCAAGACCCCATTTACCAATCATCCCTGTTTTATATCCTTTAGTTTGCAAAAATTTTGCAACTGTTATGATTGAATCAGGCATTGGCCGTTGCCCTTCAAGTTTAGGGTCTTCAAACATAGCTTTGAAGCTCCAGACATTCCCTCGCTCTCTCCATTCATCATTTCCTCTGATTGGATTTTTCCCTGAGTGAAGCCCTGTCAACAAAACAGATCGTGCAGGGGCACAAACGGGAGATCCGGTATAATGATCTGTAAGAATCATTCCCTCTTTTGCTAATCGATCAATGTTTGGAGTTTCAATAAATTCTTGATCAAAAACTCCCACCTCACCATATCCTAAATCATCAGCAAGAATAAAAACAAAATTGGGCAGCTCGTTTGTTTTTTCTTCCTGTAAACAGGAGAACAAAAAAGATGAAAAAATAAGGGTAATCAACGACCTTTTTAACATGACTTTAAAATTATGTTTTTAATTAAAAAAAAGAATAATTATTATTCTCATTTAGTTAAGTTGATAGTCAAACATAGAATAATTTTTTAATTTTATTATGGCAAAGTTTAAAAAGTATGAGAACATTTTTTGTTTTGATTTTGACCACATCTTTAGTTTTTGCTCAGAGAGGTGAAACAGGTGATAAAACCTTTAGTCATAGATTTCCACCTGATGTTACAAATGAAGTGTCTGGATCTTCTCTTGAAATACAAAACACTGTTGAGCATGACATTATAATCGTGATAAGAGATCAGTACAAAAAATATTTAAGACATGTTTACGTGAGAACCAATGAATCTTACACTTTTAAACACCTTCCAATCACTAGAATATATGTTCAGTTTAAGTCTTTAGAGTTTTATTTTGAAGACAGAAAAGTCCAGGTGATCAATTTTGGCGAGAAACGCAGGTTTATGTTTTTTTATGACGCGTCCCAGGAGGGAAATTATTTTGAAATTACTGAAGAAGAATTTTTCAAAGCTTGACTTTAGTAAGTTAAATTAAGTAATTTTTATGAGAAAGTTATTAATCATTTTCTTTGTTTTTGTAACACTTAGTTGTGGAGATGAAAATAATAACAAGCCTAATATTTTGTGGCTTGTAGCTGAGGATCAATCACAATATTTTTTCCCATTTTATGGAGACAATTCTGTTAAACTTTCAAACATAAGTGAACTTTTAAAAAATGGGATTGTTTATCATGACATGAATTCTATTTATCCAGTATGCGCTCCAGCAAGAAGCGCTATCATAACAGGGATGTACCCAAATTCTATTGGTACAGGAAACATGAGAGCTTATAACGGGAATAGAAAGGTAAGACCTGAAACGGAATCTTTATTAGGGTTTCCTCACTATTCTTCAAAATTAGCTGAAAAGATAAAGCCATTTACTCAAATCTTAAGAGAGAATGGATACTACTGTACAAACAATTCAAAAAGGGATTATAATTTTATATTAAGGGAGGAGGCTTGGGATGAGTCAAGTAGAGAAGCAAGCTGGGAGAAAAGAAAAAAAAATCAACCTTTTTTTTCAGTTTATAATTTTGGCGTGACCCATGAATCTTCAATTTGGAGAAGAGATAAAGAGCAGTTAAAAGTAGATCCAAATAAATTAGTGGTTCCTCCAATTTTTCCTGATGATTCAATAACAAGACATGCTTTAGCGGTTAATTATTCTAACCTGGTTGAGATGGATAGGCAAATGGGAGAGATTATCAATAAACTAAAGCAACAGGATCTTTACGATAATACTTACATCTTTTTTTATAGCGATCATGGAGGTCCTTTCCCTAGGTATAAAAGAGCAATTTATGAGACCGGAACAAAGGTTCCATTAGTAATAAAATTTCCTAAAAGTATTAAGGTAAAAGAAAAAAGGAATTACGATATGCTTAATTTCGTTGATTTTGCACCCACTATTTTATCAATTGCAGGGCTACAGGTTCCAGAAATATATCAAGGCAAAGCCTTTTTAGGCCTTAAAAAAGTTAAGAATAAAAGAAAATATGTTTTTACCGCTAGTGATAGATTTGATGAGCATCCAGATAGAATTCGTGCGGTAAAAAATAAAAAGTTTAAGTACATTAGAAATTATAATACTGACAAACCACATGCTTTAGATGTTGCCTATAGGACTCAGATGGCTTTGATGAAAAATTTGAACCTTTTGAATGAATTAAATTTACTTTCAGATAAGCAAAAACTTTGGTTTCAAGTTCCTAAAAAACCTGAGGAATTTTATGATTTAGAAAGTGATCCTTTTGAATTGAATAATCTAATTGGAGATAAAAACTTTTCAGAGGAGATAAATGATTTTAGAACCCAACTAGATAATTGGATGGATCAAATCAATGATTTGGGAAATATTCCTGAGAAAGAATTAGCTCAGATGTTAACAAAATAATTTTTTAGAATCTTATTTACTCAAGCACTAGATTTTCAATGTTTGAAAATTTTCCCCCTCTAATTTTAACAAAACTTGAAATCATTTCCTTCAATTTTTCAGACTCTTTTTTTGCAAGGTCATTTTTTTGTGAAGGGTCTTCTTTTAGATTATAAAGTTTAAAATCTTTTGAATTTCCTGATTCAATATTCACGTTCTTAGAAATTGCTGGCCCATTATATGGAGGGATCATTGCCCAATCTCCTTTTCTATAGGCAGTTCTAGTGGAGGCTTCAAGAATAAGTTCTTCTCTTCCTTCCCCTTGATTATTAATAATTAGGTTAGAAAAATCAATACCATCTTTTGATCTATAGTCTGTGCCAACTATCGCAGAAATAGAATTAAAAAAATCAATTTGAGAAATTATCTCATTTGAAATGCCAGGTTGTATTTTTCCTTTCCAGTAAGCAATAAATGGGACTTTTGTTCCTGCTTCAAAAAGGCTATACTTTCCGCCTCTTAATCCACCAGAAGGAGTATGATCTCCAAGCTTCTCAACAGCATCATCATAATACCCATCATTTAAAACAGGACCATTATCACTAGAAAAAATGATTAATGTATTCTCTAAAAGGTCTTCTGATTGTAAGGTTTTGTATAATTCACCAACGCACCAATCCGCTTCAACAATAACATCTCCTCTAGGGCCCATTCCAGATTTTCCCTCAAATCTTGGGTGAGGTGTTCTAGGCACATGAGGTTGCTGAAGAGTATAATAAAGAAAGAAAGGCTTGTCTTTATTTTCTTTAATATATTCCTGAGCTTTTTCTAAAAAATGATCTGCCATATCGATATCACTCCATCTAGCTTTTTCTCCTCCCTTCATGAATCCAATTCTGGGGACACCATTAACAATTGAAGCATTATGGCCATGATGCCACTTCATCGTCAAGAGTTCTGGATTATCTTTTCCTGTTGGCTCACCCTCAAAATTCTTTTTGAAATGAACTTCTATGGGATCGTCCGGGTCAAGATTGACAACGTATCCATTTTCAACATAAACTGTTGGAACTCTATCTTGAGTATCAGGCATAATGTGTGAATAATCAAAACCTAATTGGTTAGGTCCGGGGTATATATAAGAATTGTAATCCATTCCTTTTCCTGAATCATCCCTTCCTTTCCCAAGGCCTAAATGCCATTTACCTACAATCCCTGTATTGTATCCAGATTCTTTAAGCATTTTAGGAATTGTCATTGTAGTAGTATCAATACTCAAGCCACCTCCGGTAATGATCTTCAGACCGGTTTTTCTCCAGGGGTATATGCCAGTTAAAAGGGCATATCTACTTGGGCTGCATGTTGCTGAAGAAGAATAACCATTGTTAAATCTTATTCCTTGATTTGCTATTATATCAATATTTGGAGTGTTTAGGGTTCCTTTTTTATAAGCACTAACATCCCCATATCCTAAATCATCTGTATAGATAATTATAATGTTAGGATTATTAGGCGAATTCTTTTTTTCAGACTTGCAGCTTAAAAAAAATGATATAAAAAAAATAAGACAATAACTTTTAATTAGTTTAAAGTTCATTAGTACAGGTATTAATTTAGTAGAAAGAATTTTTATCATCTGTTTTATCGTTTTTGTTAACTCTTCCCTGAATTTTTTTAGTAATCACTTTTTTTATTCTAAAACCAAATATTATTTATATTCAACCTAAGAAACTATAATTCTTGATTAATATATTGAATAAATATAAAATGATTCAAATTTTTAAATTTCTTTTTGCTTTTTTATTTGCTATAGGATGTAGTTCAAAAAGTTCAAGCCCCAATGTTATTTTTATATTGGTTGATGACTTGGGATGGAATGATTTAGGATATTCTGGAAGCAAATTTTATGAAACTCCTAACATCGATGCTCTGTCACGTGAAAGTTTTCAATTCACAAATGCATATGCTGCAAGTCCAGTTTGCTCTCCAACAAGAGCTTCTATTATGACTGGGAAGCATCCTGCTAGAGTGGGAATAACGGATTGGATTCCAGGAGTTGATCCAAAAAACAGACCTCTTATAGGGCCAAAAGACCTGCATCAGCTTCCCTTAGAAGAGATTACCATTGCTGAAAAACTGAAAGAATCTGGATACAAAACTTTTTATGCAGGGAAATGGCATTTAGGATCAAAAGGATTTTATCCAGAGCAAAGTGGTTTTGATGTAAACATTGGAGGTTTTGAAAAGGGAAGTCCAATGGGAGGTTATTACTCACCATATAAGAATCCCAAATTAAGTGATGGACCAGAAGGTGAATATCTTACTGATAGATTAACAGATGAATCAATCAGATTAATTAAAAATCATGATAAGGATCACCCATTTGCCCTTTTCCTTTCATTTTATAATGTACACACTCCTATTCAAGCAAACTTGAAACATTTAGATTATTTCAAAAAAAAATTATTGAAAATGGATGACAATTCTGTTAGAACAAAAAGAGAGGGGGAAGCAATTAGTAGATTAAACCAAACCAATGCAAAATATGCCTCTATGGTTTATGCAGTTGATGAAAATGTGGGAAAACTTATTAAAAATCTTAAGGATAATAATTTGTATGAAAATTCACTTATAATTTTCACCTCAGATAATGGTGGATTGTCAACTCTAAAAAGGGTTGCTCCAACTTCAGTTTATCCATTAAGAGCTGGCAAAGGATGGCTTTATGAAGGAGGGATAAGAATTCCTCAACTAATTAAAACACCAGGGAATAAGAAAAATGTAAAAATTGATGATTTGACAGCCTCTTATGATTTATTTCCAACTATCTTAGATTTTGCTGGAATCAAAAACAATAAAGATATTGATGGTGTGAGTTTAATGCCAAGACTAAAAGGACAATCTAAAATTGACAGAGAAGATATTTTTTGGCATTTTCCCCATTACCATGGAAGTTTGTGGAAACCTGGTTCAGCAATTAGGTCTGGTGATTGGAAATTGGTTCTTCATTATGAATCTAATAATGCTGAATTATTTAATTTAATGGAAGATCCAAAAGAGTCAAATGATTTGTCATTATTATTTGATGAGAGAAAACAAATTTTATTAAAAAAATTGAACAAACTAAAAAATCAAACAAATGCAAAAGAAGTTTCAATAAATCCTAATTTCAAAAATTAAAACTATGAAATATTACCCTGCAATATTATTCTTTTTTGGGGTTTTTATTTTAGGTTGTTTTAACAACGCAGAAACTGAAACGCCCCCTAACATACTATTTATAATGTCCGATGACCATGCTTATCAAGCAATAAGTGCATATGATGATCGGTTGATACAAACCCCAAATATTGATAGAATTGCTAATCAAGGCATGATATTTAAAAATGCCTGTGTAACTAATTCAATATGTGCTCCCTCCAGGGCGGTAATATTAACAGGGAAACATAGTCATCTTAACGGGAAGATTGATAATCATGCAAAATTTGATGACACACAAATTACTTTTCCTCAACTTTTTCAAAAGGCAGGATATCAGACAGCGATGTTTGGTAAACTTCACTTTGGAAATAATCCCAAAGGAGTTGATGACTTTTTAATACTACCTGGGCAAGGCAGCTATATAAATCCAAAATTTTTAGGAAAGGATAAAGACACTATAATAACTGGGTATGTTACAGATATTATTACTGATTTGACTTTAGATTGGTTTAAAAATAAAAGAGAAGAAAATAAACCTTTTTTAATGATGTATTTGCATAAAGCTCCTCATAGGGCATGGTGGCCCAGCTCAGAAAAGTTTGCGGAGTTTTATGAAAAAGAATTTCCAGAGCCTGAAACTTTATTTGATGATTACAGTGGTAGAGGAACTGCTGCAAAAACTGCAGAAATGAATATTTTGACTCATATGCAATACATGCATGATAGCAAGGTTAGACCATCAACTATTAAGGAAATGGGAAAAGTAGAACCTGAAATTGTTTATGTCAAAGGAGATGGATCCTTAATGCGTCCCAGTGAGCAAGGTTTTTATCGTCCTTTTGGAAGAGCGAATAAGGGGCAGAAGAAAAAATATGATGTGACTTTAGACAAAATCAGTGAGGATTTTAAAACTAATTGGCCAAAGATGAATAATGAACAAAAAATGAAATGGAAGTTTCAGAGATACATGCAAGATTACTTGGCAACTATCTCATCAGTTGATGATAATGTTGGTAGGGTTTTGAATTATCTAGAAGAGACTGGTCTAGATGAAAATACTATAGTAGTATATACATCGGACCAAGGTTTTTATCTAGGGGAGCACGGATGGTTTGATAAAAGATTTATTTATGATGAATCTTTTAAGACCCCATTGATGATTAAATGGCCAAACGTTATTAAACCAGGTACAACTTCTGAGGAAATGGTTCAAAATCTGGATTTTGCTCAAACATTTTTAGAAGCAGCTATGATTAAGGTTCCTGGTGATATGCAAGGTGAAAGTCTTATTCCATTATTAAAAGGGGATTCCGAGAAATGGAATAGAGATGCTGTTTATTATCATTACTATGAATATCCTTCAGTGCATATGGCAAAGAGACATTACGGAATTGTAAATAAGGAATTTAAATTAGTTCGTTTTTATTATGATGTAGATGAATGGGAACTCTATGATCGTTTAAAAGATCCTTATGAGATGAATAATGTATATAATGATCCTGGATATAAAGAAGTTGTTGATAAATTAACAGAAGAATTAAAAGAAATTAGAATTAGGTATAAAGATTCTGAAGAATTAGATAAAAGTTTTATTTACCAATAAAACTTAAGCGATTTTCATTATTTTTTTCATCTAATAATTTTGGTGAAAAATAAATGCAAATTTCTATTTCTAGTGTTTATAAAACTATAAGTGCTTTTATAATTGGGTTTGAACTTAATTGAATCTAGCGAGTATGACTTACTTATGTTTCTGCCAAGACTTACTAAACACCAAAAACAATACACCACAAAGCAGCCAAGCAGGAAGGGTTACAAAAGATAAAAAGATATCAAATTGAATTGATATAAAGTAAAATATACCAAAACTAATAGCCCAAGCCCAAAAAACTGATTTGTTAAAAGAAAGATTAGCAGCTTCTGCATAATTTTTAATTATACCCACCTTTTTATGAAAAAAATGCTCAAACACGATGATGGCTCCGAAAGGTGCCAGGATAAATCCATAAAGCGCAACAAAACCTAATAATTTCATGGCGAATGCAGGAAATAGACCAGCTATAGTTGCAATAGCTCCAGCTAAAATAGTCACTTTTGCAGTGGATAATTTTGGTAGAATAGCCTGAAAAGCCAAACCAGTTCTATAGATGGTAGGGTTAGCCGTAGTCCAACCAGCTAGTACTACAGCAATAATTCCAAAAACACCAATCGCGTTATTTGCTAAAGGACCAGGAGCTACAGGAGGTGCATCGCCTACACTTAAAAAAGCATGAGCCTCTGGAGATTTTAAATATACAGCATATAATAAGGCTGCAGCTATCCATGCTATATAGTGACCAAGGTACATACCAGCAGCGGAAGCCCATCCTGCTTTTGCTTTTTTAGCAAATCTAAATACCGATAAATCTGACATACCAATATGCATGGCACCATTAGCAAACCAAGACCAAATAACCACATGCCAGAAGGTAAATTTAATTTGACCCGGAAACGGTTCAGAGCCTTCACCCCAAATGTTCCAAAAATCAAAAAAACTAGTAACGTTCAATTGGTTTAATGCTACAATACCACAAGCTATAAATGCTACAACAATTATGGGAGACATCCAGTTAGCTGCTTTGGTTACCGTATCGTAACCACGTGCAGCAATAATTGATATTACAGCACCAATAAGAATAACGATGATAGCCCAGGTAAGGCCATTGGGCATCGTATCGGTTAGTTTGGGCATGGACATGTCAAATGGAACACCAACAGCAGTAGCAGAAACGGTTATCATAGATCCGGCTAAAAAGCAAAATAAAACACCATTGGCAAGGTTATAAGCTGTTACCAATTTTTTGCCACAAATTTTTTCCAATTGAAAATATAAAGTCAATCTATTTTTTACGGCAATTTTAGCAGTTAAAAAGCGCCAGCTTAAAACAGCTAGTAAATTACCAATTAATAAACCAACAATTAGATCGAAGGCACTAACACCAGCAGTTAAAAATAAAGGACCAATCATAAATTCAGTCCCAGCAGCGTGTTCGCCGGCATACATCCCTATAAAACTTTTCCATCCTTTAAGTTTTGATTGAGGTACAGGTGTTCTTTCAAACTCACCACCTGCTATTTCTTCAATTACCTCTTTTTCAATATCAAAAATTGTAATAGCTTTTTTTTGTTTGCCCATATTTTAAAGTCCTGTAGCTACTGTGTTCTTTCCTCTTTCTTTAATTAAAGTGTCACGGACATTTAACGAACGGTAAGCATTAATAGGGTTTAATGCACCACCGCTGCTTAAACGGACTTTTTCAAGTAATGATCTTACATCTGTTCTATAAGCCCCTTGTAAAATTTCTTGACATTTAACCACATCATTATTTAATTGTGCCACTTTTAGTTCTGCTTGATCAATTAATAATGCTTTGGCATAGGCCTCTTGTATAGCTTCTAAAGATTGAATTAAATCTTCTAAAGGATCTTTGATGTTATGGCTGGCATCAATCATCCAATTCAAATCTGGGTTTTGTGGATTATTTTCCATACCATAAACCAGTTCATTAAAAATTAAGAACAAGGCATAAGGTTTTATACTTCCAACGGTTAAATCATCATCTCCGTATTTACTATCGTTAAAGTGAAAACCTCCTAGCTTTCCTTTCAATTGTAAAATAGAAACAATTTGCTCGATATTGCTATTTGGCAAATGGTGCCCTAAATCAACTAACGTAAATGCTTTATCTCCACATCCGTTAGCTAACATTAAAGATGTTCCCCAATCTCGAACAACTGTACTGTATAAATTTGGTTCGTAGGGCTTGTATTCGATTAACATTTTCCAATCATCTGGCAATCCCATGTATATATTTTTTAAGCTATCTTGTGTGTTTTGAAAAGCTGTTTGAAAGTTGTTTTGACCAGGGAAACAAGAGCCATCCGCCAACCAAATGGTTAAGCATTTGGAGCCTAATTTGTCACCGATATTAATAACCTCTAAATTATGCTGTATAGCTTGTTCTCTAACAGCTTGACTGGTATTGCTTAAAGACCCGTATTTATAAGTTTCTATAGCACACTTTTGGTCTTGGAAAGTATTTGAGTTTACCGAGTCAAATTTTATATTTAAAGCATCAGCTTGTTCTATGATGGCGTTATAATCTGAAGGAATATCCCAAGGAATATGAAGAGAAACAGCACCAGCCGTTTGAGTAAGACTATGTAAAATACCAACATCTTCCAGTTTTTGTTCCAAATTTGAAGGTTCCCCATAAAACGAAAACCGCCCAAAACGTGTTCCTCCAGCACCTAATGCCCAGCTTGGAATGGCCACTTGGAGTTCAGACAGTTTTGAAACAATATCTGAAACATTATGACCTTTTTCACTTAATTTATTTGCTAAAAAATCAAAGTTTTCAATATGATTTTTTAGGCTATTCTTATTTAATTTTACAATGTGTTCTTCTTTTATTTTCACGCTTATTAACTTTTTTAGTGAATAGAAACCTCCGAAAGTATATTTCAAATTAGGGTTTCATTTTAGTAGGTTTTAACGGTTAGTTTCTGAAAAATTCCAATCATCGGTTCTAAAAGGTGATGCCGGTAATCCCTCTTTATTATAGAAATTGGGAATGGCATCATTGCTAAAGGCAAAGCGTACAGCAACAGGACGTTTAACTTTTTTATTAAATACAATTACCTGCTCCCCTTTTATTTCAGCTTTTGCAGGGTAAAACTGTTTATTCTTTCCCGCAATGGAAAAGAAGTTCAGGGCACTGTCTCTGGCTATCAAGCCACCACCTACATGGTCAAATGAAAGCATAATTTTATTTTTTTCAATCTTCATATCTCTATACAATGGGCCTGAATAAACAATATCTTGTCCATAACTCTTTGCTAATGCCCACAAGGACAACCTTTTACCCACGTCGTGTTTGTTGCGGGGATGGATGTCCTTGACGTTACCAATGTCCATCGTTACTGCCATTCCGGTATTTTCTACTTTCCGCAAGGTCTCAAATTGAGCTTGGCGAATTAAGGCAGCAGCTTTAGGTTTATAAACGTCACCAAAAGGAGCGATCTGAACATAATAAAAAGGAAACTCACCAAGTCCCCAGTCTTTACGCCAGCATTCAATAAGTTCTGGGAACAGCTTACCATACTGAATGGCTCTATGAACACCATCGGATCCATCAACAACATCAAATGCATTACTTTCACCCTGGTACCAGATAACCCCTTTTATCGCAAATTTTTGCAAAGGAGTTATCATGCCATTATAAAGGCCGGCAGGCAGAAAATTAGGAGGCTGACACGTTGGTATAGCAGGGGCGTCTGAACGGGGCTTTCCTTCTTTTTTAGCCTGCTTATCAGCTTTAGCCCACTGAACGTATTCTGTTTCAAACTGCTTATAGGCCGACACAATGTTTTTAAAACTTTTAAACTTCTTAAGATCTGCGTTATGCCGTTCGATTATATCGCTGTATGCAGGATCTGCGTCCAGAACATCTCGACGTACCCATGACTCTGCAGCCGAACCGCTCCAGGTAGAATTTATCAAGCCGATAGGAACATTAAGTTTACTATGAAGTTCTCTACTAAAAAAATATCCAACCGCAGAAAGTTTCGATACAGTTTGAGGTCCGACCTGGTCCCATTGACCAGCACAATCATCAGCCGGTTTCCCCTGAGATGAGTGTTTTACCTTGAAAAATCTTATGTTCGGATAATCAGCTTTGCTCTCTACCTCTTTAGGATTATTCAAGAGAGAGACGGGCCATTCCATATTAGACTGTCCACTGCAAATCCATACTTCACCCACCAGGATATTGGAAAACTTAATTGTATTTTTTGCAGAAACCACTAATTCAAATGGCCCGCCGTATTCAAGCTCATCTAAAAAAAGTAACCATTTTCCTTCTGCATTGGCAATGGTAGTTTTTTTCTGATTTAAAAAAGTGACATTTACCTTTTCTCCTGCATCAGCCCATCCCCAAATTCGAACAGGAACTCCTTGCTGCAATACCATGTTATCACTAAAAATATTAGGCAACCTTACTTCTGCAAATAATAAAGATGTATTCCCCGCTAATAACAGGAACATTACAAAATTCAAAGATTTAAGTTGTTTTATTAGTTTAAAATTATTCATAATTTTTAGTTTTTTTGATTGGTTCTAAATGGAGATGCAGGTAATCCTTCTTTATTGAATAAACCTGGCTGTGCAGCATTACCCCAGCCATACCGAACAGCAATGGGTTTTTTAATGGTTTTGGCAGATATGAGAACATGGTCATTTTTTATTTCACAGGTAGCTGGTACAAATACATTATCTTCACCGGCAATTTCAAAATCTCCTGAACCTTTATTCTGTTCTATCAGCCCGCCTTCTGCAAAATCAAAATTGATTCTTATTTTATTATTCTCTATCGACATAGATTTATATAAGGGTCCGGATTTGACTATCTCTTTTAAGTTATATGTATCAGCCAGCGCCCAAAGTGCTAATCGTCTACCAACTTCTTTTTTGTTTCTTGGATGGATATCATTTACATCCCCGATATCCATAGTAACAGCCATACCCGTATTGGGCACGTTACGATAAGTCATAAACTGGGCCTCTCTTAACCTTGCAGCCTCATTTTCTTTCCAAATGTTCCCGCCAAATGGTGCTAGTTGAGCGAAAAAGAATGGAAATTCCCCAAGCTCCCATTGGGTTCTCCAATTCTTAATCAAGGCAGGGAAAAGTTTTTGATAATGATCACGAGGCACATTCGATTCACCCTGATACCAAATCACTCCTTTTATTTTATATGGTACTATTGGAGAAATCATCCCATTGTACATTCCGCCTGGAGGAGAGAAACAATCCCGATTCTCCGGAAGGGTGATCCGAGTCGGGATTTCTGTTCTGTTAGCTCTGGGATGCCTTTTGGCTATATTCGACTCATATACTGATGATACATACTCTTTTACAAACTGTAACATACTATCCATCGAATTATATTCCTGCAAGCACTGTTCCCACTCTTCTATTATGGGTTTGAAGTCATCTTGAGCTCTTAATACATTAATATCTATCCATGGCTCTATGCTACTTCCTCCCCAAGAAGCATCTATTAAGCCAATTGGTACATTTAGGTTGTGGTAAAGTTCTGTGCCAAAAAAATAGGCCACAGCCGAAAATCCGCTAGTATACGCAGGCTCACATTCATTCCAGGTGCCTGCGACATTTTCAGCAGGTACAGATTGGGCATTCTTTCTTACATTAAATATGCGTACTCTCGGATAATAAGACTGTTGTATCTCTTTTTGTGCATTTTCTGTTAAACTTAATGACCATTCCATATTGGACTGACCGCTACTCACCCATACCTCACCTACAAGTACATTGGAATATATAATAGTATTTTCTTCTCCATTGACCACCAACTCAAATGGTCCTCCATAATCAAGTTCATCTAAGAAAAGTGACCATTTCCCATTTTTGTCTGTAATGGTAGATTTCTTTTGATTTAAAAAAGTGACATTCACCGTTTCACCTGCATTTGCCCATCCCCAAATCTGCACTGGAATTCCCTGTTGCAACACCATATTATCACTAAATATATTGGGCAACCTTACCTCTGCAAATAATAAAGATGTATTCCCCACTAATAACAGGAACATTACAAAACGCAAATATTTAAGTTGTTTTATTAGTTTAAAATTATTCATGATCTTTCCAAGTTCTATATCCATAAATTGCAATAAAACAAAAACAAATAAAAGGTAGTATGAATGAGATGTTAACAGCATCAAATGTTCCAATATTTCCCATGTCGATTATGGATCCCTGTAAAACAGGCATTAGTGCACCTCCTACAATTGCCATCACTAATCCAGCGGCGCCTAGTGTTGAATCTTCTTCACTTAAACCGTGAAGCGCAATTCCATAAATTGTAGGAAACATCAAAGACATAAATGCTGAAGTTGCAATAAGTAAGTAAAGACCCTCTATACCTTCAATCAAAATAACACCAGAGGTAGTTGCCATAGCACAAACAGCAAATATGGTAAGCAATTTTCTTGAGTCTATGTATTTCATTAAAAAGGTACTGATAAATCTGCTAGATAAAAAAATAGACATAGCCACAATATTATAATTTTGAGCTGCAGCTTTATAAATACCCAAATTACCTGCATATTGAATAATAAATGTCCAACACATAATTTGTGAAGCAACGTAAAATAATTGCGCAAAAACGCCTTCACGATATTTACTATTTTTAATCAATCTTTTAAAAGAATTTATTGCACTTCCTGGGTTATCATTCTTAGCACGTTTAGGCATTTTTGAGATTGAAATAACACCAAACATTATTATAACTACAACTCCAAGAATAACATATGGGTTTCTAATAATTGCTAAATCATGTGTCCTTATAACTGCCTTTTGAACTTCGTCTAAAGATTTAAAAATCAATTCTCCCATTTCATTTCTTTTTTCTGAATCTAAAGCTGTAAGAATAAATTTAGATGCTACAAACATGCCGAAAATAGAGCCAATGGGATTAAAAGCTTGTGCTAAATTTAAACGACGGGTTGCTGTACGTTCATCACCCATTGACAAGATGTAAGGGTTTGCGATTGTTTCTAAAAATGCCAATCCGAAAGTTAAAATATAAAGAGAGATTAAAAAAAACCCGAAAACCTCATACTTAGCTGCTGGAAAAAACAATAAAGCACCGAAGGCATAAAGTGCAAGCCCTAAAAGAATGCCTTTTTTATAAGTATATTTTCTAACAAAGAGTGCTGCAGGAATAGCCATAGTAGCATATCCTCCATAAAATGCAAATTGAATTAATGCTGCTTTTGCAGTAGAAATTTCCATTATAGAACCAAATGCAGCTACCATTGGATTGGTAATGTCATTTGCAAAGCCCCAAAGAGCAAATAAAGAAGTTATTAAAATAAATGGAACTAAAACTTCTTTTGAAACAACAGGAACTCTTTCATTACTATTCATTCACTTTTTTGTTATAGATTAATAATTATCTTACAAAAGCATTTGCAACACCACCATCAACATTGATGATATTACCTGTACTCTTGTCTAATATAGCAAGGAATGCAAATACACTGTTTGCTATATCTTTAGGAGTAATCACTTTGTTTAGTAAATTTCTTTTAGCATAATATGCAGGAAGCTCTTCTACAGTAATGCCATAAGCTTTTGCTCTACCTTCAGCCCATTTCCCTTTCCAAATTTTACTTCCAACGATAACACCATCAGGGTTTACTGTGTTAACACGAACATTATCTGGCGCGAATTCCGCTGCAAGAAGTCTAGACATATGCAATTGTGCGGCTTTAGCTGTGCCATAACCTAAATTATTAGGACCTGCAATCAATCCGTTTTTACTTGCTATATTGACAATATTACCCCCTAATTTTTGTTT
>JAQWON010000093.1 GCA_029245825.1 Flavobacteriaceae bacterium | reverse complement strand
AACAGTAACACTAACTTTAAATCCAGTTCATTCTTTAACTGCGAGTGGGACTGCTACAACTAGTCAAACAGTTTGTGATAATACAGCAATTGATGAGATTTACATTTCATATGGAGGTGGAGCAACCAATATACAAACGCCCATATCATGGAGAAATATAACAGAGGGTAATAATAATCCTCCAAACGGTATAATTAATCCTTATTTGGGAACAGTCTCTGGAACAGGAATTAAGTTATCAGGAACTATAGATACAACTAACGGAGGTGCTGTTGCTGGTATAACAACAACAACGGTTTGGACTTATACAGTAACAACCACTGGAAATGTATGTGATCCTGCGAGTTTAACAGGAACAATAACGGTAGAACCAATTCATGGAATTGATGTGGCCTTAGGTTTTGGCTCTGGAGCAAAAGATCAAGAGGTGTGTGACAATGGACCTTTAAATAACAACATTATTTTCCAATTGACAGGTGGTGCAACAGCTTACCAGTTCTCTTGGGATCCATTTGGAGGTCCTGGATTGGATATAATTTTTGATGCTGCTTCTAGTACAATAACTATTTCAGGTACTGTAAATACTGGGGTTACAACTCCAACAGCATATACATATACCATTAGCACTACTGGTAATTTCTGCGGTACAGTTACTAAAACAGGAACAATTACTGTAAATCCTGCAACAGCTAGTATAACCCTTACTTCAGGCGCATCAACAAATAATCAATTTATATGTGAAGGAGATTCAATAACCCCAATTGTATATACTTTTGCTGGCGGAGCTACTGATGCAGATGCATCTGGATTACCACCGGGAGTCGTTGTTATCGGTAAAACCACTAATACAATAACCCTTGGAGGAACTCCAACAGATAATGTTAAAGTTCCTACCAATTATAGATATTCTGTTACTACAGAAGGTTCATCTTGTAACGCAATTACAACCTATGGATTTATAACATTAAATCCTCGCGAAGATGATTTAATAACACAAATTACAGGAGACACGCAAATTTGTCAAAATCAATACGTTGACATAAAGTTTGAATTTGAAGGAGTAACAAGTCTCTCTTTAACTCCAAGCACTACACTTCCTAATGGTCTTTCGGCAACTATTTCTTATACAGTTGCTAAGCAAGAATTTGTTGTTACCTTGACTGGAAACTCTACTACTACATCAGAGATATATAAGATTCAAATTGTAGAAGGATCGGGTATTAGATCATATCAGTATGCAACAACTACAAACACCCTTACAGCTGCTAATATTGCAACTCAATTACAAGCTATAATATCTGATGTCCAAGTAAATGCTACTGTTTTAGGGAATCAAATAACACTTAGCTCTGTTAATGATGGATATATTTTTGGAGTCCGATTAATAGCAAATTCTGGTGTAAATATGTCGGTAAGCTCTTCGACTCCTGTTAAAGGAATATACTCAATTGTTGGAACTCCAACAACAGTTGTAACTGAGACAACCACATATGATATTGGCGTCCAAACACCTGGAACACTTTGCGCTTCAAGAACTGGAATTTCAACGACAACTCTAACTCTTGATCCAGTACATTCGATAAGTTTAACCTCAACTGCTTCCACGCAAAATCAGACAATATGTGATGATTCACCATTAACAAATATTGTTTTTGATATTGGCGGAGGAGCAGATGATTATATAATTTCTTGGGACCCAGTTATACCTGCAGGTATAAATGGAAATCCACCAATAGCTGGCACTACAATAACTTTATCTGGGACACCAGACACAGGTGTTACCACAACAACAGTTTATACTTATACGGTAACAACAACAGGGGGTGTTTGTGATTCGGCAACGATTACAGGCTCAATAACTCTTTTGCCAAAAGAAACTATTTCACTTGCTGGTGGATCTGGAGCTAAAAATCAAACAGTTTGTAATTCTTCAGGTCTTGCAAATCCAATTGTATTTCAGCTAACTGGTGGCGCAACCAATTATGAGTTTAATTGGAATACATCAAGTCCAGGTCTATCTGTTTCATTTGATGCTGTTTCAAAAACAATCACAATATCAGGAACTGCTAATGCTTCTGGGATAACTCAAACTACTACCTATGGCTACACAATTAATACCTTAGGGAATGGTTGTGGAACCTCAACGGAGACGGGTGTTATAACTGTTAATCCGTTATCTACTATAACTGTATCTGGCACAAATCAAAGTCAGATAGGGAGTAACGGAGTTTGTAGCGGAGATAATATTGATCCAATTCAGTTTACAGTTTCAGGTGGTGCGGTATCAGCACAGATTTCATGGACTACTCCAGGATTATCCTTAACTGGTGTACTTATTGATAATAAAGGAGGTGGAGTTTTCTCTTTGGAAGGGCCAGCTACTACAAGTAATTCAACACCCACGCTTTATACCTATACTATATCAACTGTTAACGCAAATGGTTGTTTACCTGAGGACTCATTTAATGGTGTAATCGAGGTTTATCCTGTTCCAACAGTAGATGCCAATTATATTCAAACTAGTGATTTTACTGCTAGTACTTATACTGGCATCAGGGACGTATCATGTTTTGGAGGGAATGATGGTGTGATAAGTATTCAGACAGAGCCACTAACCGAACTTGATAAAGCTATAACTGGAGGTCAATTAAGCGCAAGACAACATGATTATGTAACCATTAGCCATAGTTCACCTACTCTTAATTTACTGGATGTTGTAACCATATCAGTAAATGGCACTTCTTTTGAGCATATAGTTACAAATGTAGCTACAGCAACAATATTAAATGAACTAGCTTCTGATATTAATTCTAGTCTTTCAGCAGCAGTATATGCTTCTCAGATTACAGTAAGTGGTGAACCAACATTGTCTATATTATCACAAGTCCCTGGATTAGCATTTACTACAACTGTTGGTGCAATTTCATCAACAATTGTTGGCGCGACAACTGTTTTAAATAATGTAACAGCAAATAATACCACAGGATATAGTTTGACTTTAAGGGCAGCAGATAATACAGTTGTGGGAACTAATATGTTCACAGTTACTACAACTCCATCGATATCATATGTTTCATTCCCTAACCTTGAGGCAGGTGACTATACATTAAATGTTTCAATTAACAGTTGTGATGCTGATCCTGTAACTCTTACCGTAGCAGGACCTGCCGCAGAACTAGAGATAGAAACCTCTGCATGTGATTCAGCTATTCTTGTTGATATTACTGGAGGCACATCCCCTTACACAATATATCTTCTTAAAAATGTAATAATAGCGGGAGTACCGACTAATACAATTATAGATACTGAAACGGCAAATGGAACCGCTTCCTCTACTGCTAGTGTTCAGTTTTTAGGTTTAACCCCAAGTGATCATTATTTGATTCAAGTATATGATAAGAATTGTCCAATACCTGTTGAGGAGACAGTAATAATGCCTTTAGAGCTTGATTATGATCCGCTAAAAACACGAGTTGTGGATGATTACTGTAAAGAAACTCCAAATATTGGTGGAGGTAGTATTGAATTGAATACACTCGCTGGAAATGCATTTAGTGGAGGTTCAGGAATTTTCAGCTATGTATGGGATGCAACTATTAATGGACAACCATACACTAACAACTCAATGAATATTACAAACTTATTACCTGGTAATTATAGTGTTACAGTTACTGATGAGGTTCTTGGATGTTCTACAACTAAAGTTTTTGAAATTAAAGAGCCTTCTGAATTAGCCCTTGATAAAACTGGAGGAGTTGCACCTTCAGTTGTAGCAGGTGCATCCGCTACTCCTATAAGTTCAGCTGATTGGGTTGTAGATATTGGATGTTCAGCTACTGATGCAGTTCTCGAGGTTCAAGCATCAGGTGGTTTAAGTATGGCATCGTCAGGAACGGCAGATTATACCTATTCTTGGACCAGAAATGGGACAGCTTATGCAGCGGATGCTGGAGCTGGAAATAGATTAACAACAACACAGGAGGGAGTGTATCAAGTTACAGTTGCACTGGACATGAGTTCATCAGATGTTCCATATTTGAAAACACTAGCTGAGCTCTCTTGTATAAAAACATTATCCTTTGAAGTTAGAAAGCCTGATGACTATGTTTTAATTGAAGATAGAGACAATAGGGTAGAGCCTGCATGTGATGGAGATACTGCTACTCTTGTATTTAATATAGTTGGCGGCTCTAGTAACGCACATCCTTATACTCTTTCTTTAGAGGGTGGAACTTTAACAGGTACAGCTGCTGCAGATAGAATTGTAACAATAACAAATATTGATACATCAATTATTTCATCTATTCAAAATTATACAATAACTGATGCCAATGGTTGTTCAACTACTGGTGTTTTAAGTTCTACAATAGCACTCCCTGTATTTGCTGATATTGCTTTCCAAGCAGATAAAACAGATATTGACTGTGCCGCTGGAACACTAGGTACAATTACTCTTAGTGTTGCGACTGGTTCACTTCCTGCTGACCTGTCAACAGTTCAGATTCAAGTAAAGGGAACAAGCGTAAACTTTAATTATTATACTACTTGGGCCGCCGCTAATGATGGCAATGGAAATGCAGTTATTTCATTATCTGAAGCTGGAGTTTATAATTATATAATTTCTAGTTCTGCTAGTTGTGTTCTGGATGATGATGGATCTGGAAAGACAGGATCTATTGAAATTGAGGACGCAGGTAATAATCAGTTGACTATAAGAGATTTAAATATTACTCAGCCAGGATGTAATTCTGAACTAGGAATGATTGAACTTGTTTTTGAAGAGGCTACAATAGTGCCCCCTTTATCAATAATATGGAAGAAGAGAGTTTCATCAACCTTTACTGCTTCAGGATCAACAACTCCAACAGTTTCAACTGATTGGGTAGAATTACCTTCATTGGAAGGAAATGCAATTATTGAAGTTGAAACTGGAGCATATAAAGCATTTTATTCTGATGATCGTCAAGATCTTGGTGATGATTGTAAAGCCGGGGTTAGAGAAACAAATATAATAGTAGTTGGAGGAGGAGATGTATTAATTCAAAACCTTAGAACTTCCCGACAATCAGCTATTGATTGTAACGATCCTAATAACATATTATATGATCTTGATTTTGATTTTCAAAACAATACAATTGACAATGGTAACCAGAGTGATTTTAATGTTACCTTAACTAAAGTTGGAGGCGCAAATCCAAATGCATATGCAAATATATTTAGTACTGCAACTACAAATGCTAGTTTCAGCTCTCCAGGAACAATTGATAAAACAGGCCCATTTAAAATAACTGGTATTCCATCAGGAGAGTATATTTTACTTATAAGTCAAGTAGCTTCAACTACCACAGCTACAACTTGTGAAATTGATCAGTATTTTATAATTGGTGATATCGAAAAAATTGAATGGACTGGTTCCACCTCAGTTACACTTGACCCTTGTACTCAAACTGCAGATATTTCTGCATCAATAACCGGAGGTGTTCCTTGGATTGATTCTAGCGGAGATCCTTTTTATAAATATTTATGGACTTTCACACCATCTGATGGTGGGATATCAACTAATTTTACTGGAGATACTATAAGTTTAAATGAAGAGGGCGAGTTAAGCCTTACTGTCTGGGATTCTTTAGATTGTCAAGCAGATGTTACTGCTTCAGCTTCAATAACTGTCGCTCTTGGATATACTCCATTTAGTTTTGAACCTCGAATTCCAATTGATTCTGACAATGATGGCATTCCAGATTCAATTGGTTATTCAGTTGAACCAAGCTGTCTCGCTCCAGCTAAAGATGATGGTCAAATTGGATTTAAGGTTGTGGGCGGAACCCAGGCTGACGGCTCACAGGCACCTTATCAAGTAATTTGGGAAAAATTTGATGAAGGATCAGGAACATTTATCTTGCTTGATGGCATTGCTAGTTCATTATCTCTTACTAATTCAGACTATTCAAATAAATTAGTTGCTGGAACATATAGAATTACAATCCAACCCATTGGTGTTAGCTGTGGAGCAACTAG
>JAQWON010000065.1 GCA_029245825.1 Flavobacteriaceae bacterium | reverse complement strand
AAAATCCAATTGGTAGATCATCTAGATCAAATCCAGTGACTTATCTAAAAGCTTATGATGATATTAGGAATCTATTTTCCAACCACAAACTTTCAATTAATAGAGGATACAAACCAAGGCATTTTTCATTTAATGTTGAGGGGGGTAGGTGTCAAGATTGTAAAGGCGATGGTCAAATAGTTATAGAAATGCAGTTCATGGCTGATGTTATCCTACAATGTGAAAGTTGTAATGGAAAAAGATTTAACAAAGAAATTTTAGATGTAAAATTTTTTGGAAAGAATATAAGTGATGTTTTAAAGACTACTGTAGATGATGCAATTGATTTTTTTGAGAAGAGCAACGAAGTGAAAATTGCCGAACGATTAAAACCGCTCAAAGATGTTGGATTAGGCTATGTTACACTTGGTCAATCCTCATCAACCTTATCAGGTGGCGAAGCTCAAAGAGTAAAATTAGCCTCATTTATTGGTAAAGAGATTCAGAAGGAAAATATCCTATTCATTTTTGACGAGCCAACAACAGGTCTTCATTTCCATGATATTAAAAAACTTTTAAAATCATTTAATTTATTAATTAAAAAAGGTCATACAATCATTGTTGTTGAGCATAATATTGATCTAATTAAGTGTGCTGACTATATTATAGACCTGGGTCCTGGAGGAGGAGATTTTGGAGGTAATGTAGTTGCAAAAGGTACTCCAGAAGAAATTTCAAAAAACAAAAATTCTTTTACAGGTAAATATCTTTTACCGTCATTAAAAAATTAACGATTTATCCCTTTTCCCCTAAATCGCAAAACAGCCTCTTGAAAGTCCTTTGTAAGCCCGAAAAAATAGGCTAATAAAACATATATTGCTGCTATCAAAAATGATCGGAAAGAAATATTATAAATAAGGTTAGGATCAGATATGTTATCTATAAATGTTTCAGGTTTTAGAGTGATAATTAGAAAGTAAACAATACCAATTAATAAAACTGAAAGGATTGTTTTAAAATTATACGGATTGGCTTTATATTTTATTTGAATTAAAATTAACTTACCAAGATTGATTAATACAATCACAATTAATGTTGCTATCGCTGCCCCTATAATACCATTTAATGGAATTAAATAATAGTTTAAAAAAACAGCTAAAAATGCTGATATTATTGAGAACCAGAAAACATAAACGTAGTACTTTGAGTTTGTAATTATATTATTCAAGCATCCTAATGATATACTAAAAAGTTTTGCTAATGATACAATGTAAACAACTCCGATTGCAGATTTATATTCATTGAGACTAGACCAAACATAAAAATCGTTTAGATTTAGAATGATTATTAAAAAGAACAATCCCGATACTAAAAGTAAGTTATTGGAAGTTTTTTTAAGTAATGAAATCAATCTTTTGTTATCGTTTTCATTAATAAGTTTTGCTACAATTGGATTGACTATCTGAAACATAGCTCTTCCGGGAATTTCAATTACTGCAGCAATAAATATTGCAACACTATAGTAAGCAACATTTTCAATAGTCAAATAATTTGATATCATTGACTTGTCTATATCTAGAATTAGACTTGCAGCACTTCCTGATAAAAAAATAATTAAACTATAACGGAATACTTTTTTGAAATTATTAGGTAAAGTAAAAGTTAATGATGGTCTGTAGATATTTAGGCTATATATAATCATTAATAAAAGTCTAAAATAGTACCCCCCTATTAGTAATAAAACAAAAAGGTCAAAGTCTATAATATTAAAAGCATAAATAATTAATAGACTAAAAACTAGTGCTCTTGGATAAAATTCTTTTAAGAAATTTCCAAAAATTGTTTTCATGTTAACCCTTGACCAGCTATAAAAAACTTCAAAATAAGCTGTTGAGAAAGAGATTGCTAAAATCATAAAAAGATATTTCCCCATTATTTTATTTTTAGCTGAAATTATTTGAATTATTTCATCAATAAAAAATAAGGAAAGTGGGAGAATGATTGTCAAAAAAATAATTATTGGAAAAACCATGGAAAATAAAAAAAGAGAGTCTTTTTCAATTTTATTTTTACATGAACTGAAAAATTTAATAAGCGAATGTTGAACACCAAACGAAATGATGGGTTGTATTAGATTTGAAATAGCTAAAAGTGCAACTACAAGGCCTTGAAGCTCACTGCCGAGATATGTTGGGTAAAAATAGATTGTATTTAAAGCTCCTATTAAAAAAGCTAATCCAATTGTTATTGTGTTAAAAAAAGATTGTCTAGCTATCATGTATCATTTTCTTAACTGAAATAAATCTTTTATTTTTAAATATACTCAATAGAGATATTATTAAAAATAATAATAAGCTAATCCATCTTATAGATGTTCCTAAAATTATTTTGTCAGGGAAGAATGAAAATTTTATCTCATGCTCACCCTTTGGGATTATAATTCCTCTGAGGATATAATTCACAGGGAAATGATTTATACTTTTATTGTTTAATGTTACACTCCAACCCTTTGGATAGTACATTTCCGAAAAGACAACTAATTGATCGTATTTACTTTTGTATTTATATTTGAGTAATTGCGGAGATACTTTATTTAGTTCTATATTAAACAAACTATCTCTTTTGAAATTAACCTTAGCTCCTTTAGGTAATTCTTTCTCAATGACTACTGCAGATTTTTTAAAATCAAGTGTTTTCATCTTTTCAAGAGCTACATCTGCTGTTTCTGCAATAATTAATGAATCAACAGCCCATGCATTTCCAAGAGCATTTTCATTGATCTGAGCTTTAAGAACACCATTATCTCTTAATAAGAGGTATTTAACGTTAAGCATATTAATAATTCCTGAAATATTATTTATACTTGAATAATTGAAAAGTTCTTCAAATCTTCTAGGTTTTGCACCATGGTAACCCCCTATTGAATTATGAAAAAATGATGTTCTTGATCCAGAAAGGCCCAGTCTTGGCTCAAAGACTCTAAAACTTGAAGTATCTTCAAGTATAATTTTGTCAGTTTCTTCCATTTTAAAGGCTCTATCAGCCTGTCTAGGGCTTAAAAATAGTTCACGGTCTATATATCTTGACGAAACACTAATTAAATCAAAAACCATAACTAAACCAACAAGAGTAATTCCTATATTTCTATTGATTTTTTGAGAGTTATAAAGAAATAAAATTATTGTAATTATTAAAATGTATAGGAAAGCCCTGAAAAGATCCTCTTGAAATACTTCTTTTCGAGCTAATAATATTTGCTCCAAAAACACATTGCCATAGTTATTTTGAAGATAAGGATCAAAAGCAGAACTAAAACTATAACTCCCATTCAGGGCAAAAATTATTAATAAAACTGAAGAAAAGCCAACAAAAACTTTAATTAAAATCTTGTTTGAGTTCTTTTCTTTAAAAAAATGATATAAACCGATAGCTGCCATCGCAGGTATACAAAACTCAAGGATTATTTGAATAGAAGATACTGCTCTAAATTTATTGTAAAGTGGGAAATAATCTATAAATAGGTTTGTAATAATAGAAAAGTTTTTACCCCACGACAATATTAAAGATAAGATAGAGCCTAATATCAGCGAATTAATTAATGGACTCCTCCTCACATAAAACAAACCCAATACAGCTATAAAAAAAACGGTAACACCTATATATGCTGGAGCTTCAAGAATCGGTTGTTGCCCCCAGTAAGTGGGGACATTCTTCATGAATTCCCTTGATTGTTTTACTGAAACACCTTCTCTGATCAGATATTCATATAAACTGTAATTTGTTCCCAAATCTTCAGTAGATCCACCACCCTGAATTCTGGGTATTATTAGATTTAAGCTTTCAAAAATGCCATAACTAAATTGAGTTATATATTCCTTATCTAATCCAGAGGAATATTCTTTTGCTGTGCCATCAGCATTAAATTTTAACTCACTCTCGCCTCTTGTACTAAATTTAGTGTATTCCGCAGTTGCTAGTAAAGAAGTTGAGTTAAAACCTAATGCAATAATACCAGAAGAAATTAAAACCCCTAGATTAATCAGAGAAGCTCTGATTTTATTTTTATCAAAAGCATGGTATAGATAGCAAATTACCATTATTGCAATAAGAATTAACATATAATAAGTCATTTGATAATGATTTGCTCTTATTTGAAGAGCCAATGCTAAGACAGATATAAAAAAACCTAATGTCCTCTTTTCATTAAATATCAAATAAACACCACCAATCACTAATGGCATATATGCCAATGCTTGGGCCTTAGTATTATGTCCAACCTGAAGTATTATTAGTAAGTAAGTTGAAAGACCATATGCAAAAGCTCCAAATAAAGCTATTCTCCATGGGATTTTGATGATTATAAAAAAAATGTAACTAAATAGTAAGTATAAAAATAATATTTCTGCTGGTCGAGGAATTAATTGAAAAAATGAATGAATTGGAGTTAAAAAATCTGCAGGATATTTTGCTCCTAATTGAAAAGTTGGCATTCCAACAAAAGCATTATCAATCCAGTATGTTTCCTCATCAAAATCTTTCCGAAAGTCTTTAATTTGCCTAGCCATTCCAGAGTATTGAGTGATATCTGACTGAACCAACCTTTTACCAGATAATATAGGATAGAAAAAACTAACTGAAAAAAACAAAAAAAGTATTAATGCAAAAAAATGTGGAATATTGCTTTTTGAGAACAATGAATTAATCAATTTCTTCATAATCTATATATTCTCCAATAGTATCCGAGGTATTGTTTTCCTTTTCCTTTTCTTGCTTTCCAAAATTTTCCTTTACCGAAATATCTCTAATTAATTTATTTATTAAATATCTTAAAAGATAGGGTCCAATAAGTCGAAATAGATAAATCAATCCAAGAACAATAAAAATAGTTATAATAAAAGACACAGAATAGAATTAAATGACCTTTCAAAATTAATTAAATATGTTTGATTTTTAAATCTTTTTGTTTTATTGATCACATATTAATATAAAATTCGAATTATATTGCAAATAAAAACTTTGAGGCAACTTAAATTAGCAATCTTTTTTTTATCTGGCTTAGTTTACTCACAATATACAGACCAGATAAATTCTAATAGACCAGGGTATTCAGTAGGCGCTTTCTCTGTTGGTAAGGGTGTTATTCAATTTGAGGGTGGTCTCCATCGAAAGAATCTAAATCATGAGGGTTATAACAACTCAACATCTAAAGGAACAGCTTATCAACTTTCTGTTAGATGGGGGTTTTTATCAGAAAGACTTGAATTAAATTATCAAGGAAGCTATATTAAGGATAAATTAATTTCAAAGCTATCTTCTTCAAGTATTGAATATAAAAGGAAAGGGTTTTTGGAAAATTTTATAGGGATTAAATATTTAATTTTTGATCCTTTTAAAAAAGAAGAGAAGGCGAATCTTTACAGCTGGAAGGCGAATAATAGTTTTAAGATAAAGCACCTAATACCTGCTGTTTCTTTAACATTGGGAGGAAACTTCAATCTTGAAAATGAAAACCCCTACCCTTTTGGTGATATGTTTAACATATTATATAACTCCATTTTTTTTCCACTTCAAGAATCAATAAAAGAACCATTTTTAACCCTGGGCGGTACCTTGGCAACTCAATCTCACTTTCTAGGGACATGGGTATTTGTAACTAATTTTTCTTATAGTAAGTATTTAAGTGATTATCCGCAAAAATCTTATGCATTAACATTAACTCATGCCTTTCATCCCTTGTGGTCAGTTTTTATTGAAAATCAGGGTTTTTTTGGAGAAAGACACAAGGATTTTGTTCTAAGCACAGGTGGAGCTTTTTTATTCTCTGATGATATTCAAATTGATGCTGGGCTTTCTTTTAACACCAAATCTACACCTGGAATATTTTATTTCAACACAGGGGTTTCTTATAGATTAGATTTCCATAAAGCTTTTATTAGCGGAGAAGAAATTAAAGCTAAAGAAACTGCAAAGGAAGAAAAAGAATTAAAGAAAACACTTAGAAAATCTACAAAGAAAGAGAAAAAGAGAAGCAGAAAGGCTAAAAGAAAAAAGTAGAACAAGATGTCTGATTTTGAAATTATTGAAGTTGAATCAAAGAGTGATCTTGAGAATTTTGTAAGATTTCCTTTTTCTTTATACTCTAAAAATCCTTTTTGGGTTCCTACTCTTATTAAAGAAGATATAGATCATTTTAATTTTTTAAGAGAAGGTTTCGGCAATAAAATTTCAATAAACTTTTTCTTAGCTCGTCAGAGTAAAAAGATTGTTGGAAGAATTGCAGCTATAATTAATTGGATCGAGGTAAATAAAGTTAAAAAAAGAAACGTTCGATTTGGTTGGTTTGATGTTATTGATAATGTTAAAGTTACCAGACTTTTACTTGAGAAGGTAGAAGAAATAGGAAGAAGTAATGATTTAGAATTTATAGAAGGACCTATGGGCTTCTCAACAATGGATAAAGCAGGAATGTTAATTGAAGGTTTTGATGAAAAAAACACTATGATCACTTGGTACAATTCACCATATTATTCTGATCATTTAAAAAAAATCGGGTACAGTATTCAGACCCAATGGGTAGAATACGAGATACAGCTTTCTTCTTTTGACGAATCTCCTGAAAAAGTTAAAAGGATTTCTGATTTAATATTAAATCGGTATAAACTGAAAGTTTTAAATTTTAATAATCGTAGTGAAATCATTCCTTATGCTGATGAAATGTTTGATTTAGTTGGCAAAACGTATGATAAACTTCAAACATTTGTTCCAATTCAAAAAGAAGAGGTTGATTATTATAAGAAAAAATACCTTAAATATGTTAACCCTAACTTTATCAAATGTATCATTAATGAAAAAGGTGAATTAATAGCCTTTACAGTCATTATGCCTTCTTTTTCAAGTGCTTTAAAAAAAGCAAATGGGAGATTATATCCACTTGGATTTTTACATCTTTTAAAGTCTCTATATTTTAATTCTAAGGGCTCTTTCTACCTTATAGGAGTTCATCCTAAATTTCAAAATAAAGGTGTTGCTGCTATAATATTTAATGAGGTACAAAAGATTTTTAATAAAAAAAACTATAAAATTGTTGAAACAAATCCAGAGTTGATTGAAAATACTAAAATCCGAAATATGTGGAGAAACTATAAGCATCGTCAACATAAAAAGAGAGCAACATTTAAAAAGAAAATTTCAATATAAATGATTTCTCAAGGTACAATTATTGCAAATTCATCTGCTCCTGGATCGGCAGCTATTTCTGTTATAAGGCTTTCAGGAGAAGAGTCAATTAAAATCGTTAATTCTTTTTTCAAACCTAAGAATAATGTGAAATTAATTGATGCTAAATCACATACTGTTAATTTTGGTATACTTAATGATGGTAAAAAGCAAATAGATGAGGTGTTAGTTTCAGTATTTAAATCCCCAAAATCTTATACTGGAGAAAATTTAGTTGAAATTTCTTGCCATGGCTCTAATTATATTCAGGAAAAGATTCTGAAATTATTTATTGAAAACAATGTAAGTTTAGCAAAACCTGGTGAGTTTACTCTCCGAGCTTTTTTAAATAAGAAACTTGATCTTACACAGGCTGAAGCAGTTGCAGATCTCATAAAATCAGATTCTGAGGCCGCCCATGAGATTGCTTTAAACCAGATGCGAGGTGGTTATTCAAAAGAAATTAAGAATCTTAGATCTCAATTATTAAATTTCGCCTCTCTAATTGAACTAGAACTTGATTTTTCTGAGGAAGATGTAGAATTTGCAGATAGAAATGAGCTACACAACCTTTTAGATAAAATAGAAGTCAAGCTAAAAGAATTAATTGACTCATTTTCCTATGGAGGAGCTATAAAAAACGGAGTTCCTGTTGCTATAATCGGAAAGCCTAATTCAGGAAAATCATCTCTTTTAAACAAACTATTAAATGAAAATAAGGCAATTGTTTCTGACACACCTGGAACAACAAGAGATTTAATTGAGGATACATTAACTATAAGGGGCATTCAATTTCGATTTATCGATACTGCGGGTTTGAGAAAGTCAACAGATAAGATTGAGTCTATAGGGATTTCAAGAGCTATTGAAGTGGCAAAAAAAGCCAAGATTATTCTTTATTTAATTGAAGTAAATGAGTGTGATATAGATTCTATCGAAGAAGATTTTAAAACTTTTAGTACTGAAAAAGTTATTATCATTCCTATTTTCAGTAAGGTAGATTTGAAAAATAAAAATGAGGGAAATGGTATTTTTTGCAAGAATAATGTAAAAATATTAGGTGTAGATTTGTCGAGGTCTATTCAAATTTCAATTTTTGATGATTTGACAATAAAAAATCTAAAGGAGCAACTTTTTAAAAAAACATCTAATTTGAAATCTAGCCCCAATAGTACGATTGTTTCTAATGTTAGGCATTATTCGTCTATGAGAGACTCCTTAAAATCAATTAAAAACATAAAAAAGTCTATAAAAAAGGGGGTTTCTGGTGATTTACTCTCTGTTGATATAAAAGAAGCTTTGAATTCTTTAGGCGAAATAACTGGTGAGATCACTAATGATGAAGTGCTTGGAAACATATTTAAAAACTTCTGCATAGGAAAATAGATAACTAATTGATAACCAGGTAGTTATAAAGATTAGTTAAAGTGTATTTTGTTTGCTTAGTACTCTAATTTAGAACCTCAAATAGATAAGTGCATTATAATGCATTTATATTTTACTCTTGTCAATCTAAATCATATCATTTATTCTAAAAAGAAGAAATCATATCATTCATTTTATTAACAACATATGCCAAAGCTAGAGATTGAATAATCATTGGAATTGAAATTGCTTTTAAAGATTTAACAAAATCTGTCTTCCAAACATACTTTCCAGCAACGGTATAGGCAATCGTCTGAACCAATGTCAAGAATCCCAATACTCCACCAAAACCAAGGTCCAGAACTTCTTCTAAGCCAATAGGTAAAAATGAGATGTAAACTAATACTCCAGCTGCCAAACATACAACAAGAGAATTTTTAAAATTTGCGTTTTCAATTCCTCCAATTTTTCTAGCTAAAACCATTAAAATCAGAGCTCCTAGCAAAAGCAACGGTAAAACAAAAAGTAAAATAATTATAACCATAGTAATTGAGTTTTTAGTTTATCTTTTCAATATAATGCTTTTTTTTGGACTAGATTAGTGCATTATAATTTATCTAACTTTCTCTTCCTTCAGCATTAATAACTTCGTCTGCATCTAAAATTTTGAGATAGGGATAACCAAGCCCTTAATCACTTAAAAAATCTATACAAAAAACCCTCTATGTCATTGACAATGAGGGTTTTGTTTTTTTGAGACCAAAAGTCCGAACCAATTATCGAACCAAAATGGTCTGTGTTTTCAAAGGGATTATTCCATCAGTTTATTTATATCTTCAACTATCGTTACTCCAGGTATTTTAATTGTAGCTCCTATTTGAGCTATAAAACTACCTTCAACTTTACCTTTTTTATATGTTGTAAAACCAATTCGATACAATCCAACTGTCAATGAGTTAAGAGGGTCATTAACATCACTGATTTTTCTAAGGAGAGAATTATAGTTATTTCCTGAAGGTTGTTTAGGTAACTCAGAACTATCATCGTTGTAGGAAATCTGATTCCATTCATGAGTTTCAAAATTATTTACGGCTGATTCTTTTGAAACGACGTTAGATGCTTTTTCTAGGGAAATCCAGGTGTCAAAATATTTAACTCTTTCCGATGAATTTGATTTGAAAGTTTCAGAAACGAAATCTTTATTTTTTGGTTTCATTTTAGAAGGTATTGGAGATACCATTCTTATTCCTATTTCAGGAACAGCAAGAGGAATCCAAACATATAAATAATAATAAGATTTCCCACCTCTTACCTCATCAGGTGATTTTTCGGAATCTATATATCCGTAATAACTATTTATATCTAAATAAGGAAGTTTTATGGTCTTTCTGAGAACCTTTTTTTGAAGAAGTTCTGAATTAAATGTCCCTAGCTGAGAGAAAACGTTTGTAACAAAGAATAAACTAAAAATTAAAGATAAATTTTTCATAATAAATTTTTTACCGAATTTATAACTTCTGTTGGATTTGACATAATATTTTTATAAAACATAGTATTTCCAATAATTCTTATAGCATACCAAAACTAAAAGATTAACTAAACCTTAATCACTTAAAGAATCTATAGGTATTGGGTTTGTATCGGATTACCCTAAAATTTCATTACATTTAAATGAGCAAACAAAATAATCATGAGAACACTAATAGCAGTTTTACTATTTATTCCACTTATCTCTTTTGGACAAGATATTCCCTCTAGATGGGATGAAATAACATTTTCTGATTGGGAAAGTGCACTTATTAAATCAAACAAAACTTGTATACTCCCGATAGGAGTTCTTGAAAAACATGGTCCAGGAGTGCCGATCGGATCAGATCTAATTAGGGCGAGAGAATGGGCAAAACGTGCAACAAAAGATGAGTACGCAGTCGTGTTTCCTGATTATTTTTATGGGCAGATAAATGAAGCCAGACAGCATTATGGAACATTCTCACTACCATCAAGTTTGGCAATGAATTTACTAGAAGCCACTGTTGAAGAAATTGCAAGAAATGGTTTTAATAAAATTATAATTATAAATTCTCATGGAGGAAATCCTCAAATGATTCGATATTTTATTCAAAATCAGCTTGGAAAAAAGAAAGATTATGTTGTGTATTTTTTTCAACCTGATATGCCTGAAAAAGTCCGTAATGAAATGATGTCTATTAGAAAGACAGATTTGTCAACTGATCAACATGGAGGAGAGAGAGAAGCTTCTGAAATAAAGTATTTAAGACCTGAGTTATTAAGATTAGAGCGAAGTGATAATGAATCTGGCGAAAATTTAAGTAGATTAAATCTTCCAGGCACTTTATATACTGCAATTTGGTGGTATGCTTCATATCCGAATCATTATGCAGGTGATGCAAAATTTGCTTCAAAAGAATTAGGGGAGTTAATAACCAATAATACAATCAATTCTCTTCAAAATGCCATCAAAGCTGTAAAAAATGATCAAACAACAATTGAATTGCAAAAGGAATATTTTGAAAAAATAAAAAGATGACTATAAAAACAGCACTAATACAATGAATATTTCACAAAAGGGACTGCTGGTACTTCCTTTGTATATTTACATACATTAAGTTGATATGAGATCTCACACTTTAATCAAAAGTTTTAACCTAGTAGCTCTATCATTTTTTATACTTTTCATAGCTTGTAAAAAAGATTCTGGCCCAGCTACTTTTTTAGTTTCTATTGACTCACAAGATGGAGGAACAGTATCCACCTCAGGAGGAGAATATGAAGAGGGATCTACATTAACAATTGAAGCAGTACCAGATCAGGGATTTGATTTTGCAGGATGGACTGGAGGAGCTAGTGGGGATACCAATCCCCTAACAATAACAGTTGGCACTAATGCAAACATTACAGCGACCTTTGTCCGCTCAAAATATAATCTAACTGTAACTGTTGATGGACAGGGAACAGTAGCTCAGGAGCTAATCAGTACAGCAAAAACTCCCACAGAATATGAGTCCTTTAGCAACGTAAGATTAACCGCCACGCCTAGTTCTAATTGGATTTTCTATAAATGGTCAGGCGCCTCTTCCCTAACCACCCCTCAAATTGAAGTAGAGATGGATTCATCTAAAGATATCACCGCATCCTTCCAGGAGATCTTTTTACAGCTCACCCAAGACGATGTTAATTTTGTTGTAGGTAAATGGAAAATAAGAAAGAAAGGTTCACAGACAGTAGCCAGTAAAAGTGCTCTTGAATGCGAGATTACCGAGGTTATATTCAGATCTAATGGAACATTTACTTTTTCTTGGGCTGATGGAGAGCAAACAACAGGAACATATAACTTAGAAGAGCAGCAAGACAATGTGTTTTTTATCTTCCTATTTGTAGGAGAAACACAGTACGGCACAATAGAAGATTTAGTTGTTACCAACAATTATATAAGTTTTGCTATCGTTTCATCGGATTGTAGCGACAATATTGAAGGAGATAAGGATGATGACTATGATGAGAGCGAAGATCCTCTGGCTAATTGCAGCATAACATCAACCCTTGAGAGTGGACCTGAGTCACAGACAGTAAGTGTTTCAACCTCCATTGCAACAGTTACCCATTCCTTTAGTGCTACTTGTAGCTTCTCATTATCAGCATCTGTATCAAATCTACCACAGGGAGTGACTATGAACTTTAGTGATAACCAAGCAGTGATTAGCGGATCTCCAACTCAGGCAGGAACATTTGATTATGTGATCACTGTCATAGACACGATCTCTACCACAACATCTGCTAACGGATCAATTATCGTAGAAGCAGGAGCAGATAATACTGCTCCTA
The DNA here is from genome assembly GCA_029245825.1 of Flavobacteriaceae bacterium. GTDB lineage: Bacteria > Bacteroidota > Bacteroidia > Flavobacteriales > Flavobacteriaceae. The sequence goes on along the minus strand of JAQWON010000065.1, from coordinate 1,806 downwards.
CAATTTCACTCAGTGGTGATCAAACAATTACTTTGACTGTAGGCGACACATACACAGAACCTGGAGCGACTGCTATAGATGATGTTGATGGAATGATTCAGGTGGTTATTAGCGGATCGGTGGATACTTCAACAGTTGGTAATTATACCATAACTTATACGGCTACAGATTCTTCAGGAAATTCAGTTTCTGTAACAAGAACCGTTCAAGTGGTTGCAGGTCAAACGACAGGTAGCTCAGATATCTACTTTGAAAACGGTACTTGTAAATGTCCAAATGCATCAGTTGGGGATACAGCTGTAATTAATGGAGTGACCTATACTGTGGTTGATGATTCAACAATAGCAGCGCAGATTGCAAATGAGAACTACAATTTATGTACAACCAAAGTGACTAATATGAATGAGTTGTTTAAAGATAAAACCTCTTTCAATTCTGATATTGGTTTTTGGGACACTTCTAATGTGACCAATATGAATGGTATGTTTACACTCTCTGCAGAATTTAATCAAGATATATCATCTTGGAATACATCGTCCGTTGTTCAAACGGGTCATATGTTTGATGGGGCTTCATCATTCAATCAGGATATTGGAAGTTGGAATATTTCTAATGTAGTTTCTATCAGGTATATGTTTGCAAACAGCAATTTTAATCAAGATATAGGCAGATGGGACACTTCTAAAGTTAACGATATGCAGGGAATGTTTTACAACGCAAAAGTATTCAATCAAAACATTGGGAATTGGAATACTTCAAATGTAACAGTCCTACAGCATATGTTTTTATTTGCTGAATCTTTCAATCAACCCATAGGAAACTGGGATGTTTCAAGTGTAACCAATATGAATAGTATGTTTGGTGGTGCAACTAATTTTAATCAAGACTTAACCAATTGGTGTGTTTCTAATTTTCAATCTGAGCCTGATGATGAATTTTCCGGTGGTTCAGCATTAACAGAAGATAACAAACCTGTTTGGGGAACTTGTCCTAATACTTATACAATTAATGTAACTGCATCAAATGCTACAGATTACACCTTAAGTGGTAGCGATCGATCAGGAAACATCTCTGGAAGTGATCCAGCAATTGTAATTAATCGAGGGGATAAAATAACATTTAACGTCAATGCTGCAGGACATCCATTTTACATTAAAACCGTTCAAGGTACTGGGACGGATAATTTAGTTAGCGGAGTTACAGGTAATGGCGCTGATAATGGCGCAGTTACTTTTAGATTTACTACTGCAGGCACATATTACTATCAATGTTCTTTACATAATGGAATGTATGGGACTATAACAGTTCAATAAATAGATTTTTACAAAAACACACTGACTTAATGAAAAAATCAAAATTTAGTTATTCAAACAGAACAAAAATTCTTGTACTGGGTATGGTTGTGTTTGTATCTCTATATGCTACCAGTTTATTTACAGATATTATTGAAGAGAATCGTATTTATGAATTAGGATTTTCGATATGTATTTTGGGGTGGATGATTTCAATGTACTTTGATGGGAAAGCTAAAAAAGATTGATTTAGTTATAAAATTGATTTAGTTATAAACAGGTTTAATTATGGTATCCTTTGGCATATTTGTGTCCCTTTTTATGGCAACTACCCTCCTAACCCCTTATAAACATTACAATGTAATTTACTGTATTGGAAAATAACCCTCTTTGTTTTAGTGTATTATAATGCATCTAATATTTTACCCTTGTTAATCTAAATCACTCTATTTTTTTTTAACTTACACTCTATTTTTTTTAACTTATAAAATATAATTAAAAATGAGAAATTTGG
>JAQWON010000058.1 GCA_029245825.1 Flavobacteriaceae bacterium | reverse complement strand
TAGAAATTAAAAGAGATGATGGCTCGCTGTTAGTTTTAGAGGTGCAATCTCATATTGGTGAAAATACTGTGAGAACAATTTCTATGGATTCCACAGACGGTTTAAGTAGGGGAGTAAAAGTTTTTGCTACAGATAGTCCAATTCAAATGCCCATAGGAGAGGAAATTTATGGACGCCTTTTTAATGTTATTGGAGATCCAATAGATGGACTTGAAAAATTACCTAAGCAAGGGAAAAGCGGTTTGCCCATTCATCGTGACGCACCACCTTTTGAAGAACTTTCCACCTCTACCGAAGTTTTATTTACGGGTATAAAAGTTATAGACTTGATTGAACCTTATGCAAAAGGAGGGAAAATAGGATTATTTGGTGGAGCAGGCGTTGGGAAAACAGTTCTAATTCAAGAATTAATAAACAATATCGCAAAAGGATATGGAGGTCTTTCCGTTTTTGCCGGTGTGGGTGAGAGAACCAGAGAAGGGAATGATTTATTACGTGAAATGTTAGAATCTGGTATTATTAATTACGGAGACAAGTTTCTAAAATCAATGGAAGAAGGAAGTTGGGATCTGTCAAAAGTTGATAAAAAGGCAATGAGTGAATCCAAGGCAACATTTGTTTTTGGTCAAATGAATGAACCTCCTGGAGCTCGGGCTAGAGTAGCCTTATCAGGCTTGACTTTAGCTGAATACTTTAGAGATGGTGCTGGAGATGGCCAAGGCAAAGACGTTTTATTCTTTGTTGATAATATTTTCAGATTTACTCAAGCTGGATCAGAGGTATCTGCTTTACTTGGGAGAATGCCTTCAGCTGTTGGTTATCAACCAACCTTAGCGACTGAAATGGGAGCAATGCAAGAAAGAATAACATCTACTAAAAAAGGTTCAATTACATCTGTTCAGGCAGTATATGTTCCTGCTGATGATTTAACAGATCCAGCTCCAGCAACCACCTTTGCCCATTTAGATGCAACTACAGTTCTATCAAGAAAGATTGCTGAAATAGGTATTTATCCTGCTGTTGATCCTCTTGACTCTACCTCTAGAATTTTAACACCTGAAATACTTGGAGACGAGCATTACAATTGCGCCCAAAGAGTTAAGGAACTTTTACAACGATATAAAGAACTACAAGATATTATAGCTATACTCGGAATGGAAGAATTATCAGAAGATGACAAGCTTGCCGTTGCAAGAGCAAGAAGAGTACAAAGATTCTTATCCCAGCCTTTTCATGTTGCCGAACAGTTTACTGGGATTCCAGGCGTACTTGTTGATATAAAAGATACTATTAGAGGGTTTAATATGATCATGGATGGAGAACTTGATCATCTCCCTGAAGCTGCTTTTAATTTAAAGGGAAATATTGAGGAAGCAATTGCGGCTGGGGAAAAAATGTTGTCTGAAGCATAGAGTATGTATTTAGAAATTATTTCTCCCGAAGCCATTGTTTTTAAAGGCGAAATCGATTCTATTTCTGTTCCTGGATCAAGTGGGGACTTTCAGGTTCTTAACAATCATGCTCCAATAATTTCAACTTTAAAAAAAGGAATTATAAAAATTAAGACAAATACAAAACCTGAAGAGTCTGATGAAAATTTTTTCTCTAAAGAAGGTAAAGAAACTTATACATATAAAATAAAATCTGGAGTTATTCAGGTAAAAAAAAATAAGTTGATTTTACTTTCTGATTAGAATATATTTATAAATATTTTCAATTGAAAGATAAAAGGTTTCCAGTTTTTTTATTGCTTTTTTTGTCATCTTTTTCTAATGCACAAGAATATTTAGTTAAAGAAAACCTAGATGAAGTAATTGTTTCTTCTGCTAGGATAGATATCCCTTTTTCAAAAAATTCACGATCTATCCAAATAATATCAAAAGAGGAAATTAAAAAAAGTGGAGTTAAAACTATAATAGATTTATTACAACAGGTTCCTGGAATTGACATAAGAAGAAGAGGAAGCGATGGGATACAAGCCGATTTATATATTAGAGGAGGCACCTTTGATCAGACTTTACTTTTAATAGATGGTGTAAAATTAGAAGATTCACAAACTGGGCATCACGCCTTAAACTTTTTGCCTCCTCCCAATTTAATTGAAAGGATTGAAATTATTAAAGGTTCATCAGCAAGAATTTTTGGCCAAAATGCTTTTACAGGAGCAATAAACATAGTTACAAAAAAAGATATAAAAAAAAATATTTCATTTGAATTAAGCAAAGGTTCTTATGGAAGAACAAAGGGAGATATATTATATGGTTTTTCAAATGAAAAAAACAGTATGCTCTTTAATTTAAATGGTAATTCATCAAATGGCTATCGTTATAATACTGATTATAACTTTTCAAATTATTTTTTAAAGGGGACTTTTTCAAAAAAGAAAAATCCTATAAATATGCTTGCCTTTTTTTCAGATAGGAAATTTGGAGCTAATGGGTTTTATGCTAACCCCAGCGCAACAGATCAGTATGAAGAAACTCAAGCTAGTCTTGTAGTTTTTTCTTCAACTTATAATAAAAAAAAGTGGATTTTTAAACCTAAAGTTTTTTGGAGAAGGGGACAAGACACCTACGAATATATCAGAGGGAAGCCTGAAGTTTATAGAAATCTTCACATAATAAATAAATATGGATTTTCTTTTGACGCAAGTTATTCATGGGATAACGCAGAAACAGGTTTTGGAGTTGACCTTTCAAAGGTTTCAATTTTAAGCAATAACCTAGGCAATCACCAGCGCACAAAACTTAATATTTTTTTTGAGCATAGACTTCGTTTGATCAACAATTTACTAGATATTTCTCCTGGGGTTGCAATTAATTATTTTTCTGACTTTAATTGGCACTTTTTCCCTGGGCTTGATGTCGGATTAGAATTAAACAAAAATTTAAGATTATACACTACAATAGGTTATACATACAGAGCCCCAACTTATACAGATTTATATTATCAAGATCCAACTACAAAAGGAAACAAAAATTTGAAACCAGAGGAAGCTTTCACTAAAGAAGTAGGGGTTCGTTTTCTAAAGAAAAGATTTAGTGGATTATTTACTATTTATAATAGAGAATCAAAAAATTTAATTGACTATATAAAAGAAAATGAATCAGAACTATGGCAAGCAAATAATATTAGAGAGATTAATTCAAAAGGATTTGAATTTGAACTTTTTTTCCCTTTTAATAATATATCAAACCTAAGTTCTTTTAAGTTGGGGTATTCCTATTTACAAAACAATCTAAAAAATATTGAATATAGCTTTTCAAAATATTTGATAAACAACTCTACAAAACACCAACTAGCAGGGACTTATAACACTAAATTATTCAAGACAATAAATAGTTCCACTGTTTTTAAATTTGTAGATAGATATAACAACGAAAGATATAGTATTATTGATCTGTTTTTCCAATATGAATTTAAAAAAATAAAATTAGATTTATTTATAAATAATTTGCTTAATGTAGAATATTCAGAGACAAACCTTGTACCTATGCCTAAAAGGAATTTTTTATTTGGTATAAATTATTCCTTATAAATTAATTGATTGTTTTTCTATTTGATCAAAAATCAACGCTTTTTCCCACCCCCTATATCTTAGATAATCCCAAATTTTTTTTTTCTTTTCAATTAAAGACCTGGATTCATTTGAATTCCAGATTTTTTTAACCAATTCTTCACAAGTAGAAACGTAGTTCTCTTCTATCTCTTTTAGTCCAATTTTTATATTAAATTCAGAAATATTTCTTTTTTTAAGTTCTTGATATATCTTTAATCTCCCCCATTTTTTTATTCTGAATTTTCCTCTAGAGTAGTTTTTAGAATAGCGAATTTCATTTAGCAAATCTTGATTTAAAAGATTCAATACTATTTTTTCAATCATTTTTGTTTCTACTCCCAAATTTTTGAGTTTAGTTATTACTTCTTTTTTACATCTTTCTTGATAAAGACAAAAATTTTCAATTTTTGATTGAATCCTTTCATTTTTATTTGAAGATTTCATATAGACTAATTTATAACAAAAAAACCGCCCATTTAATTATGGGCGGTTTTTTATAAATCATTTTATTTTAATAAATTTTTTATTATTATCTAAAAAACGAAATTCTAGATAAAAAAAAGCATCCCGTGGAATTATTTGTATCCACTTATTATATTTTAGAAACCATTTCATTCGAATTGAAGGGATCCCTTGATTTAAATAGGCAGCTATAAAAGGATGAGCATGTAAAAAAATCTTTCCCTTTTTATAGTTATTATGCTTAGTTATTTTATCTAGTTCTGCGTTAATTTTTTCTAATATGATAATTGGCGCCTCAACTTCATTACTTTGATTAGGATTTGGCTCTTTAGTTTTTATATTCATTTCCGGACGAACTCTTTGGCGAGTTATCTGGATTAAACCAAATTTACTAGGAGGTAAAATTTTATGTTTAGTTTTATCATTGTCCATTTCATTTTTAAGATGCTCAAACAATTTTCTTCTATTTTCATTAGAAGTGAGATCTATAAAATCAACAACAATTATACCACCTAGGTCTCGTAACCTGACTTGCCTAGCAATTTCACTAGCAGCTATCATATTAACTTCAAATGCACTTTCCTCTTGCGATTTAGATTTTGATCGATTTGACTGATTACCACTATTAACATCAATTACATGTAAAGCTTCAGTATGCTCAATTATTAAATAAGACCCTTTTTGCATAGAAACAGTTTTACCAAAGGAGGTCTTTATTTGCCTTTCGATACCATATCTTTCAAAAATCGGGACATGGCTTTCGTAAAGATTTACAATTGATGTTTTTTTTGGAGCAATCGTTTGAATGTATTCTTTAATTTCAGAAAACATTTCTGAATCATCTACATGAATACCAGTAAAATTATCATCAAAAATATCTCTTAAAATACTTGACGATCTATTAATTTCACTTAAAATTTTTGCTGGATACTTATCAACTTTAGTTAATTTTTCACACATATTTTTCCAACGACTCAACAATCTTTGAAGGTCAGAATCAAGTTCTGCAACTTTTTTATCTTTTGCAACTGTGCGTATAATTATTCCAAAGCCTTTAGGGCGAATGCTTTTTACAATTTTATTAAGTCTAGACTTTTCTTCTTTACTTTCTATTTTTTGTGAGATCGAAACTCTATCAGAAAAAGGAATCAAAACCATAAATCTTCCAGCCAGAGAAAGTTCTGAACTTACTCTTGGACCTTTTGAGGAGATTGGTTCCTTTACAACTTGAACAAGTATTCTTTGTTTCGGTTGAACAAAATCTTCAATTTTCCCATCTTTCGGTATATCTTTTTCAAAATGAAAATTTGACAATAAATAATCTTTCTTTTTCCCTTTTTGTACAAGAGACACAAATTTTAAAACAGAAGATAATCTCGGACCTAAATCATGATAGTGTAAAAAACCATCTTTTTGATAGCCTACATTGACAAACGCTGCATTAAGTCCAGCAACAGGTTTTCTTATTGAAGAAATAAAAATATCTCTAACAGAAAACTTATTACTATCGATTTCTTTATTTAACTCAATTAGCTTTCCACTATTGAGTAATGCAAAATCAACAGCAGAGGAATTTGATCGTATAACCAATTCTTTTTTCACTGTGATTAATTTTTGTAGCTATAATATTAATTATAGCTAATTAAACATTCAATTTAATTTTCAGAAGGGGCTGAATTCTTATCAGGCCCTATGTCAAAGAGCGTAAATAATTTTTTGCTTATAAACACTATTTTTTCTTGTGGCGATTTGATCTTCTTCTTTTTTTCCTCTTGTGCGTAGCAACTTTGTGACGCTTTCTTTTTTTACCACTAGGCATATGTTAATTATTATAAGTTAGTTAAAATACAATTAAGAAACAGGCACTTTAGATTTGACGCCATTTAAAAAAACTTTTGAGGGCTTAAAAGCAGGAATATTGTGTGCCGGTATATTTACCGCAACATTTTTTGAAATATTTCTTCCTGTTTTTTTAGCACGAGTTTTTATAATAAAACTTCCGAAACCTCTTAGGTAAACGTTTTCACCATTTTCCAAAGTTGTTTTAACTTCTTCCATAAATTTTTCGACAGTTGCTTGTACATCAATTTTGTCAATTCCAAGCTTGTCAGAAACTTTTGAGACTATGTCAGCTTTTGTCATATCTAAAATGTTAATTAAATAAATGTTTTAAAAGCTTCCAAATATATAAATTTATATGATAAATCACTGTAAATTACTATTTTATATTTAATGCTTATTCAGACCAAACTAATTAGCTGGTATCTAAAAAACAAAAGGACTTTTCCTTGGCGAAAAACAAAAGACCCATACAAAATATGGGTTTCAGAAATTATTCTTCAACAAACAAGAGCAGATACGGGAGTTTTATATTATAACAAATTTTTAAAAAAATTTCCAACCTTAAATAAATTAGCAAAATCAACTGAACAAGAAGTTCTTAAAGCATGGGAAGGTTTTGGCTATTACAGTCGTGCTAGAAACTTATTCCATACGGCGTGTAAGATATTTGAGGAACATGGAGGTAAATTTCCAAGCGACTTCAAGACACTTAAATCATTTAGAGGGATAGGTGATTATACAGCTAGTGCGATTGTATCAATCTGTTTTAATGTATCTGAGGGAGTTGTTGATGGAAATGTCTATAGACTTATTTCAAGAATTTTTGGTATTAGAGATGCTATAAATTTGTATTCTTCTAAAAGGAAATTTAAAGAAAAAGTAAATTCCTTAATAAAGGGATTTGATCCAGGCCTTTTAAATCAAGCTATGATGGAATTTGGAGCACTTCAATGTGTTCCAAGAAAGCCTAAATGTAATATTTGCCCTTTGAAAAGAGTCTGTTTTTCATATGAAAACAATCAAACTAGTCTTTTGCCATTTAAGTCAGAAAAGAAGAGAATTAAAAATAGATTTTTTAATTTCATTGTTTGCCATAATTCTTCTAAAGAAACAATTATAGAAAAAAGAGAGACCGGGATATGGAAAAATTTATATCAATTTCCCTTGCTAGAAACAAAAAACAGTGTCAAGAAAATATCGAGAGTACAGATTATAGATATTTTAAAAAAATATTGTAAGATAGAAGAGTTCACTTTATCAAAATGGAATAAAAAACCAATAAGGAATATTCTTTCACATCAGCAAATTGAAATTGATTTTTGGGTTGTAAAAATTGACGAGAATCTTGAGGAGTTCATTGATAAGGAAAATCTAATAAATTATCCAATGCCAAAAGTTTTGCAAAATTTCAGAGAAAAGTTTTTTCTCTGCTAATCATATTTTTTATATTTGATTTATTCTAATTAGTTTATTAATTCAATAAATGAGTGGTAGTTTAAATAAAGTTATGTTGATTGGCCATTTAGGGGATGATATCAAAATGCATTATTTTGAAGGAGGAGGTTGTGTTGGTAGATTTTCGCTTGCAACAAATGAAACATATACTGACAAATCAAGTGGAGAAAAAGTTACTAATACAGACTGGCATAATATTTTAGTTCGTAATAAAGCTGCTGAAATATGCCAAAAATATTTGGCTAAAGGAGACAGGGTTTATCTAGAAGGGCGTTTAAAAACTAGAAAATGGACTGCTGAAAATGGACAAGAGCGTTACACTACGGAAGTAAATGTAGACGAGTTTACTTTTTTAAATACAGGCAAAGGTAAACAAGATTCAATTCAAGAAAGCCCTAGTTCAAACTTAGATCAAGATTCTAAAGATTTGCCCACTGAAGATGACCTTCCTTTTTAATCAAATTGTTGCTTTTTGAGTTCTGTAAATTTTCTCATTTCAATATTTTTATATAACGGGGAGGATTTCCCTTTTGTAAAAATATTTTTATTGATTATTCTTTTAATTTTTTCAGGTATAATCTCGGGTAGTGAGGTCGCCTTTTTCTCTTTGACTCGAAACCAACTAGTTTCTGAAAATAAAAAAGATCAAATTAGGTTAGCTAAAATCAGAAAACTTTTAGACAAGCCCAAACGTCTTCTCGCAACTATACTAGTCGCAAATAATTTTGTTAATATTGCAATAGTACTTCTTTTCGCCTCTTTAGAAGATTTATACCTGAATAGCATTGAAAATCCTATTATAGTTTTGATAGTTCAGGTTGGACTAATTACTTTTTTGATTTTATTTTTTGGAGAAATATTACCTAAAATATATGCAAATAGAAATATTCTTAAATTTTCTTTGTTTATGGCAAACCCAATTTTTTTCATGGAGAGGTATTTATTGTTCTTTTTAACCCGCCCAATGAGTAGATTAACTGGCTTTATGGAATCTAAACTAGCTCATAGGAATAATGAGTTTTCTGTTGATAAATTATCTCAAGCTTTCGAGTTAACATCAGATGATGAAACTACTATTGACGAACAAAAAATACTTAAAGGAATTGTTTCTTTTGGAAATATAGAAACAAGACAAATCATGTGCCCAAGAATTGATGTGTTTGCAATTAATAATAAAACAAGAACTAATAAAATAATTCCTTTAATTCTAGAGAAAGGTTTTTCAAGAGTTCCCGTCTATGAAGAAAGTTTAGATCAAATAAAAGGCATTTTATACATAAAAGACTTATTACCATACATGAACAAGAAAGATTTTGATTGGATAAAAATTATTAAGCCACCATTTTATGTGACTGAAAATAAAAAGCTAGATGATCTATTAATGGAATTTAAACAAAAAAAAATTCATCTAGCTGTTGTTGTTGATGAGTATGGAGGAACCTCTGGAATTATTACACTTGAAGATGTCATTGAGGAAATAGTAGGTGATATTAGCGACGAATTTGATGAGGATAATTTAAACTACTCAAAATTGGATGAAAGAACATTTATTTTTGACGCAAAGATTAGCATGAATGATTTTTACAAGGTAATAGAATTGGATGATCCTAAAGAATTTGAAGAAACTAAAGCTGATTCAGAATCATTGGCAGGGTTTCTTCTAGAGGTTGCTAAAGAATTCCCCGAAAGAGGACAACAAATCATTTTTGGTAAATATAAATTCATAATTGAATCAGCAAATAAAAAAGGAATCAGGACAGTAAAAATTACTCTACCATAAAAAATGAAACAATTAGTATATTCAGTAGTGTTAGTATTTGCATATTTAGTTTTAGGTTGTGAGGAGATATCAATCCCTAAACCTCAAGCAATGCTAAGATTAGAATATCCATTACCTAATTATAAAAAAATCACTAGAGATTTTCCATTCGTTTTTGAATATAATTCTCTTGCAAGGCTTAAAAGAGCTTCAAAACAAGCTCCAAATATAGAATATAAACTTATGGAAGCTACATTATATTTGTCTTACCTATCGGTTAGTAATAATATAGACTCTCTTCTTAATGACGCCTACAAACTTCCAGCTAAACATATTATAAAAGCTGATGAAATACCGGAGAAGATCTTTCTTAATCATGATAACAAAACTTATGGAGCACTATTTTCAGTGATAGGTGATGCAGCATCTCAAATCCAGTTTTTTGTAACCGATAGCACTAAAAATTTTTTGATGGGTTCTCTTTATTTTTATTCAAGGCCAAATTATGATTCAATTATGCCAGCTGCAAAATATATTGAAAGAGATGTTATTCATTTAATGGAAACTTTAAAATGGAATAATTAAAAGCAGTTTGTATAATTTAATATATTATCTAAAAAAACTCTTGGGATAGGATTTATTTAAAATTATTGTTTTTATAAAAAATTCAACTTTTTGTGGGCCCATGTTTTGGATTAGCGTGTGTGGGAAAAGTATTTTTTCAAATTCTTTGTAATCAGTATAAAAGGATTCATTAGAAATAATTCCTTCAGGGGATTCAACCAATTCAACTGACTTGATTTTAAGAAAATTATTTATTGAGTAGTAATTAGTTTTAGATTCTGACCATTTAATTTCATAGGCTTCTTCACCATCTATATTTACAATTCCTAAAAGCTCTAATTTATCAGGATTAATATTAAGCTCGGGGAACAAAATATTTTCTTCTCCAAAAATTTTATCTATATCTTCTTTTCCCAGCGGAATTTTTTTACCCTGAATTTCGTTGAAGCCAATACTATCATTTACAACTTGTTTTTGCATTATACTTCCCATCATACTTATTTCCATAGACTTTTGTTTTTTCAATGTTTCAATATTACGAACCTCAAGCTTCATTCCTTGAATCATTGCTTCCGAAATAATTTCTTTTGAACTTATTTTTAATAATCTTTCCTTACCTCCTATTACATTAATATAGTTTTCAATTATATCACCAGAAGTAATCCCTTCAGGAATTGTTTTAGAAAATTCTGGTCTTTGAGTTTCAGCACCAAATTTGTCAAAATATTTTACAGGAAGTAAATTTTTATTAAAATAAATTTTTTCTATTCCATTGATGACTTCTTTACCCTTACCTGTTATAATTATTCTGGCATTATCTATTATAAAATATTTTTCTGAGACACGTTGAATGTCCTCTATTGAAACTTCATTTAAATTCTTTAGAAAATTTTTATAAAAACTTTTGGGAAGTTTTTGAGTTCTTGTTGTTATGATAAAATTAGCAATAGTTCCTGGATCTTCAAGTGTTCTGACAAAAACACCAGCATATTTTGATTTTACAAGATTTAACTCTTCTGTTTTTACAGGATTTTTTCTTAAAAAATCTATTTCATTTATCATTTCTATAATTGCACTATCAGTTACTGAATTTCTGACACTAGCAAAGGCTCGAAACCTTGCTTTTGTTTTATGAGAGTCAGATAAAACAGAATATGAGCCGTAAGTATATCCTTTGTCTTCTCTAAGATTTTGATGAAGTCTTGCCTCAGCACCACCACCTAAAATTTGA
>JAQWON010000030.1 GCA_029245825.1 Flavobacteriaceae bacterium | reverse complement strand
CTTTGGATGATTCATTTAGTTCATCATAGTGATCATAAAGTTGATATAACCACTGCAAACAGACATCACCCACTTGAAAGTATTATTAGATTTAGCTTTACCCTTTTTGGAGTCTTTATCATTGGAACTTCTATGGGTATTGTTATGTTGTATCAGTCACTTTCTCTAATATCAACACAGTTTACTCATGCAAATATCAAGCTCCCACGGAAAATTGATAAAGTAATAAGCTGTTTTTTAGTTTCTCCCGATATGCATAAAATTCATCACCATTATAGACTTCCCTATACTGATGCAAATTATGGTAATATTTTTTCAATTTGGGATAGGGTTTTTGGCACCTATTTAGATTTAGATAGAGAAAAATTAATCTATGGAGTCGATGTATTCCCAGATGAGAAAAAAAATAGCAGGATTAACAGTCTTCTCATGCAACCATTTCAAAAATATCAAAAACCTACTCTTTCAAAAGAGGTTTAAATTAATTTCATGATTTCATCAATCAAGTTAATTGTTTTAAAGACTGATTGAGTCCCTGTTTCCATATTCTTGATTATAAACTCCTTTTTTGAAAATTCATCTGGACCAATCATCACTACAAAGGGAATTTTTCTTTGATTAGCATAATCAAGTTGCTTTTTTAATTTTGATTTTGTAGGATAAATTTCACAAGGAATATCTTTTTCTCTTAATTTTACGATTTTTTGAAGACAATCCTCTGTAATATGATCATCAAAATTTACAAACATGATTTTTGATGATTTTAATAAGTCTTTTGGGAAAAGTTCTAATTTTTCAAGTATCAAACAAATACGATCAAAACCAAAAGATATACCAAATCCACTAGTTTCTTTTAGGCCAAAAAAATCAGTTAAATTATCATAACGACCACCTCCCGCAATAGAGCCAAAATCAAATTCATTCTTTGTCGGCAAAACCTCTAGAATCAAACCAGTATAGTAATCTAGTCCTCTTGCCAGAGTAATATCAAAATTTACAGATATAGAATTCAGTTTATACTTAGTTATTTTATCATGTATTGAAGACAACTCATCCAAACCTTCATTTGCAACTTCAATTTCTTTAAGTCTACTAGACAGAAAATCAATCTTTGATTTAAAGTTCCCTTTAAGATCAATAAATGGTGTTAATGAATCAATTGATTTTTTACTAAATCTATAAGTTCTAAGCTCTTTAATCACTCCATCTTTTCCAATTTTTTCTAGTTTGTCTAGAGAAGAAGTCAGTTTTAAAAATTTATCTTTGGCGCCAATTAAAATAGCAATTCCCTCCAAAATCTTACGATGGTTTAAATTAATAGAAATATTTTTAAGGTTTAGTCTACTGAATATGTGTTCACACATTAAAATTATCTCAACCTCCTGTATAATAGATCTGTTGCCTAAAATATCGACATCACATTGTAAAAATTCTTGAAACCTCCCCTTTTGAGGACGATCAGCACGCCAAACATTTTGCATTTGATATCGTCTGAATGGAAAGCTAATTTCGTTACGGTGCTGAGAGACAAATCGGGCAAGTGGAACGGTCAAATCATACCTCAATGCTTTTTCAGACAATGAATTTGAAAATCTGCCCATGTCTTCTTCGTTAAATGATTCAATATCAGCTTTCTTTAACTTATCTCCAGAATTTAGAATTTTAAAAATCAATCTATCTCCATCTTCACCATATTTACCGATAAGAGTTTCACTTCTTTCAAAAGAAGGGGTTTCAATTGGAAGAAATCCAAATATTTCAAATGTTTCTCTTAAAATTTTTTTTAGATAGTCTCTTTTACCTAGATCATCTGGTAAATAATCTTTAGTTCCTTTAGATATAGATGGTTTTAAAGACATAAATATTTGTAGTATACAAATATGGTATAATTCTACCTATTTAAAAAATATGATGGGAAATTGAATTAAAAAATTAGGGTTACTGAATTATTTCTTTTCAGCTTTCTCTTCAGTTTTCTTTTCAGCTTTCTTTTCAGCTTTCTCTTCAGCTTTCTTTTCAGAAATTATATCAAAAGGAATTTGAACAGAAACTTCTCTATGCAAGCGAATATTAGCCTCATAAGATCCAAGTCGTTTGATGTTTTTTCCAGGAACAGTAATTAGAGTGTTTTCAACTTTATGACCTTTTGCTTCTAAAGCAACTGAAACATCATTTGATGTTATCGATCCAAAAAGCTTATTAGATTCAGAAACTTTTGAGGATATCTTAATTTTTAACTTTTTTAGGGTTTTAGCAAGTTCATTAAATTCATCAACAACTTTTTTGTCCTTAAATTCTTGTTGCTTTATATTTTCTTGAAGTATTTTCTTTGATGATGGTGTTGCTAAAATAGCTTTACCTTTTGGTATTAAAAAATTTCTGCCATAACCACTCTTGACATTTACAATGTCCCCTTTAAATCCAAGGTTTTCAATATTTTCTTTTAATATTAATTCCATTAATCGTTATTTAAGTAAATCAGAAACATATGGCATTAGAGCTAAATGTCTTGCACGCTTTATAGCTAAAGAAACTTTTCTTTGATACTTCAAAGATGTTCCTGTTAATCTTCTAGGAAGAATTTTTCCTTGCTCATTAACAAACTTTAATAAAAACTGAGCATCTTTGTAATCAATATATTTTATACCTGACCTCTTAAATCTACAATACTTTTTTTTAGTAGTAGTGCTAATGTTAAGAGGGGTCAAATATCTAATTTCACTTGATCCCTTTGATTCAGATTCTTTTTCTATTGCTGGCATATTTATTTAGTTTTTTCTTTTGCTTTTACTCTCTTTCTTCTTTTTTCGGCCCAATCTAGTGCGTCTTTATCAAGTCTAACTATCAAATACCTCATAATGCTTTCATCCCTCCTTAATTCTACTTCAAAATCTGAAATTATGTCGCCTTCAGCTGTAAACTCGATTAAATTATAAAATCCGCTATTTTTATTTTCTATAGGATAGGATAGGGTTTTCAAACCCCAATTTTCATGATTAACTACCTTTCCTTTTTTAGAAGTTAATAACGTCTTTATTTTCTTCATTACATCTTCGATCTGCTTCTCAGATAAAACAGGATTCAAAATGTAAACAATTTCATAATTGCTCATTAATATTTCTTTTTGGCATGCAAAAATAAGTTAAAGATGATCTTGAACCAAAGAATTATTGAGTTTTGTAAGAAAAAACTAGATATATTTACTATTATCAAAAAATTAAACTAGAAATTGTCTTGAATTTTATAATTGTTGGAACAAATACAATTGATAATATTTTTTTAAAAGAAATTATTAAAAATTTCCCAAGTCTTAAATTAAAAGGAGAGTTTGTAAAATTAGATGATGCTATTGAAATTATTAAATCTCAAAAAATTGATTTCTTATTGTTAGGTTCAAATGTAATTGAATCTTTAAACTATTCAAATAAATATTTTGAAAACACAGAAGTTGTTTTGATTACGAACAAATCATTTGACGCGATAAGCTCATACACATATGGTTTTATTGATTGTCTTCTTAAACCAATATCGTTAGATAGGTTTAAAACCACAGTTCTTAGGGTCAGAAAAAAACTAAAAGAATCAAAATTAGCAGATAGAAATAGAGATGAAAAAATTATTATTAAGACTGGTCAGAAATACAAAAAAATTAAGTTAAATGAAATAAATTGGATAGAAGCAATGGGTGATTACATAAAAGTTGTCACAAAAACAAAAAATTATATTGTTTTATCGACAATGAAATCATTTAACAAAAAGCTGCCAGAGGAATCCTTTTTTAGAATTCATAAATCATTTATTATTAATTTAAATTATGTGGAAAATTACACCTCCAATCATATAAAAATTAATGGAGAATTAATTCCAATCAGTAGATATAAAAAGAAAGATTTTAAAAAATTCTCTAAATAATTAATAGGGATCTACATCAATGTTTACTCTCGTATTTCTATATTTCGCAATAGAATGAAAACTTTCTATGGATTTCTTTAAAATTTGATGCGTTTTTTTTCTTGAAAACTTTTTCTCAATCTTAATTAATATTTGCATATGATAATAGTTTCTTACCCTAATTACATAAGGATAAGAGGGGCCTAAAATTTCTCCAGGAAAATAATGCTTTAAAATATTATAAACCCAATCAGAAGCATTCTTAACAATTTCAATATTTTTATTTTTCAAGATTATTCTAATTAGTTTTAAATAAGGTGGATAATTGAATAATTTCCTCTCATTTAGTTCAGTCTTAAAAATTGATTCATAATTATTTTCTGAAACAGCTTTTATAACATGATGTGTTTTCTGGTAAGTCTGAATTATAACCTTCCCTCTTTTGTTTTTTCTTCCAGATCTTCCTGACACTTGGCATAACATTTGAAATGCTCTTTCATTTGACCTGAAATCAGGAAAATTGAATAGTTGGTCTGCATTTAACACTCCTACCAAATGAACATTATTAAAATCCAAGCCCTTAACTATCATCTGTGTTCCAACTAAAATTTTTGTCTCCTGTTTTGAAAAAGAACTTATTAGTTTATCAAAGTCCCATTTACCTCTTGTAGAATCCCAATCCATTCGTGAAACTCCAACACCAGGGAATAACTCTTCTATCTGCTCTTGAACTTGTTGAGTCCCTATTCCTTTTGTTTGAAAATGACCCATCCCACAAGAATCACATATTTTTATCATTTTCTTTTCATAACCACAATAATGACACTTCAAATTAGCTGAAAACTGATGATAAGTTAGAGTAACATCACATTGTTCACAGCTTGGACTAGATCCACATGCCATACATTCAAGTATGCGCGAATATCCTCTGCGATTTTGAAATAAAATAATTTGTTTTCCAGCATTTAATGTTTTAGAAATTTCGTGAAGCATTGTGTGAGAAAAAAACCCTTTCATTAAACTTTTATCGTATGCTTCTTTAAGATCTACAATTTTTATCTCCGGAAGTTCTATTCCGCCATATCTTTCATTCAAATTAACAAGTCCGTACTTTGATTTAATAGCATTAGTATAGGATTCAATAGATGGTGTTGCAGATCCCAAGAGGACTTTGGACGAATATAAACCTGCTAATATTACAGCTGAGTCTCTTGCATTATATCTAGGAGATGGATCAAACTGTTTATATGAATACTCATGCTCCTCATCAATTATTATAAGCCCCAAATCTTGAAAGGGTAAAAAAATAGATGATCTAGTTCCTATAATTATTTTAGAAAGACTTCCATTTTTCAATACTTGATCCCAAACTTCTTTTCTTTCATGAATTGAAAACTTTGAATGATATACAGCTACCTTACTTCCAAATTTTTCTTGCAATCGTTTAACCATTTGAGGAGTAAGTGATATCTCCGGTAATAAATATAGAATCTGCTTATTCTTTTCAAGTTCAGATTCAATCAGCTGAATATATATTTCTGTTTTACCAGAACCAGTTACACCATGAAAAAGGATTACCTCTTTTTTTAAAAACCCTTCTTTTATTTCCTTCAAGGCCTTATTCTGAGAAGTTGAAAGTAGTTTTTTCTTAGATAAAACTTTAAAGTTGTATAACTTTCTATTTTCCTCTTTAAAAGTTTCCTCTAAAACATTCTTATCTAATAGCCTTCTTAGTATAGATGAATCAGAATTTGTTCTATTAATTAAAGAAACTGAATCTTCCCATTTTTTTCCATTTGTATTTTTATTTAAAAACACATTGAGAAAATTCAATTGTTTTGGCGCCTTACTTAGGTTGTCTAATAAAATCTTAATCTTATCAGTTGATTGATAAAATTTACTTAGTCTTATGTATCGTTTTTTTTTGGGTTTGTACTTTTCTTTGATATTATAATCAATCTTAACATAGCCCTTTGAAAGCATTTCTTTTAAAATCTTTAAAACATATTTTTTTTGAATTATCCCACTAATTTCTTTGACAGAAAGATTTGATATGTTTAATGCTTCGTGAATTAAAAATTCATCATCTGACAAGGATGAAAGATTCTTTGGGAAATTATTTTTTGAAATTTCCATCTCACTTTCAAGTAGAAAAACTGATGGTATTGCAGTTCTATAAACATCTCCAATAGCAGCTTGATAATATTCTGATATCCATTGCCAAAACTTCAACTGTAGATGATTAACTACTGGGGAAGTATCTAAAATACAATCTATTCTCTTTGCTGAGTAATATATTGGAGATTCCAAATTTTTTTTAGAAACTATTGCTGTATATGACTTTGTTTTACCAAATGGAACAACGACTCTACATCCTATAGAAATATCTCTACTTTGTTTAGAACTTACACAATATGTATATGTTCTATCAAGTGAGAGGGGAATTATAACTTCAATAAAATATTCCATCGATTAAGCCTATTTATCACTTTTCTTAAATCTAGTTAGGGTAGCATTTAATTCAAAACCAAGAAGTAAAATAATAGAATTAAGCCATATATAAAACATCAAAATAAGAAGTGCGCCTATAGAACCGTAAAGTTGATTATAACTTGAAAAATAAGTAATATAAACACCAAATAATTTAGTCGTCATTACAATAAGAATTGTTGTCATAAAAGCACCTGGAGAGAAAAATCTAGCCTTTTTTCCTTCAATTGTTCCAAAATAATATAAAATAGCTACTGAAATATAGGTTACTAAAAAATACAGAATTAATTGGCCATATCTTATCCAATCAACTTTTGAGGATAATTCTGATAAGTTTTGTATGAAATATAATTCAAAAAAAACAAAAATTGCTACCGAAAAAAGGAAAAGAAATCCAAGTAAAATTGCAACAAAAATTGAAAATAAATACTGAGGGAAAAATCCTCTAAACATATCTACATGATACGATTCTTCAAATCTTTCAAAAACAGCATAAACGCCATTTGCAGTAAGAAAAATTGAAAGAACAAAAACAGAAGACAACAACCCACCTCTTGGCTTTTGTTGAATATCATTAAAAATCTCCATAAAAAATCTCTGACTTTCAAGTGGTATAAGCTCTTGAATAAATGAAAATACAACAACGTCAAAATTTTCAATCGGTATAAATGGTATTAAATTTAAAATGAAAAGTAAAAAAGGAAAAAGAGCCATAAAAAAACTAAATGAAACGCTCCCAGCTCGAGCAGAAAAAACGCCTTTAATTATTCCGGAAAAGTAAATTTCAATTAAATCATAAATAGAAAAACCAGGATATTTTGGAAGCTTAATAGAATCTAAAAAAAGAATTAAATTCTTTAAAATTGGTATTTTTTCTGCTTTTTCTTTCATTTGAAAAATATAATAGAACCAAATATAAATCAAATACAAAAAGGATTTTAAATATTGGTTAAACAAAATCAATAAGTAAATTGTAAAAAACTAAATATGGTTTCTAATATTTAAGTCTATGAAATTAATCTTTGCTACACATAATGATCATAAATTAAATGAAGTTAGATCAATACTTGGGGAAAAAAATTCTATAAGCGGCTTAAAGGAAGTTGGGTGTTTTGAGTCAATAAATGAAACTGGAAATACCTTGAAAGAAAACTCATTGCTAAAGGCAAAACTTGTACATGAAAAATTTAATACTAATTGTTTTTCTGAAGATACTGGACTTGAAGTAGAGGCGATTGGCAATAAGCCCGGAGTCCTTTCGGCGAGATTTGCAGGTGATGATAGAAATAGCGAAAAAAACATTGAAAAGTTATTATCGTTATTAGAGAATAAAAAAAATAGAAATGCAAGATTTAGAACTGTCGTTACTCTTGTTTATGAAAATAAATTTTATTTTGTAGAAGGTAAAGTAAATGGAGTTATTCTAAATAAAAAAAGAGGAATAAATGGTTTTGGATATGATCCGGTTTTTTGTCCTACAGGATTTGATAAAAGTTTTGGGGAGATTTCAGCAATTCATAAAAATATGATTAGCCATAGATCAATTGCATTTATTAAATTAAAAAAACTGATCCAAAAGTTTTAAATCAATTTTATACTCCTTTTTATTAATTTAGTAAGGAAAAATTTAGTGTTAGTTTTATGAAATGGATCTTTTCTATAATATCCTTTTTAGTATTGATTTCTTTAAGGGGACAGGATCAAATTCAAGTCTTTTCTGCTGTTGTTGAAAATGAGTCTACTGGGTTTGCTATGGAAAGTGTTCACGTTTTGAATTTATCTCAGGTTATCGGAACAGTAACCGATAGAAACGGAAGATTTGAAATTAAAGTCTTTCCAAACGACACCTTATATTTTTCTTATTTAGGCTTTAAACCTCTTAAGATTGCTGTTACAAATGACTTAATAAAATTTGGTAATGCTAAATTTCAACTGACTGAATTAGCTCTAGCTCTTGAAGAAATAATTTTAAGACCATATCAACTAACAGGTATTCTAGATATTGACGCAAAAAATATACCAATTAATACAGCAAAAAGATATAGTGTATCAGGGCTTCCAAATATAGGTTATGAAGCAGGTAATAGAAATCCTTACTCAATAACTAAAACTTTTAAGGCGATTTTAAGCCCTGTAGATTTTTTGCATAATCTTTTTAGTCAAAAAGAAAAACAACTGAGAAAACTAAAAAAAATGAGAGAAGATGAAGAAATTAAAAACTTACTTTCATCTAAATTTAATAGAGAAATTTTAACTCAACTTCTTTATATCAGTAAGGTAGAGATATATGAAATACTAAGAGGTTGCAACTTTTCTGATACATTTATTAAAGATTCAAATGATCTTCAGATTTTAGAAGCTATTAGTGAATGTTATGATGAATATAGAGTTCTTAAGCTCTAGTGTTCTGAAATAAATTCAAATAAGAATAAATATTAAAAAAAGTCTTTTCAAATTGATTTTAACAATAACCGCCAGAAGCTTATCTTTGCATTTTAATCATTCACGCAAATGACATTAAATAAACTTAACGCTATCTCGCCTATTGATGGAAGATATAATTCAAAAACTAAAGAACTTAAGTCTTTTTTTTCTGAAGAATCTCTTATAAGGTACCGCGTGAAGATTGAAATAGAGTATTTTATTGCTTTATGTA
>JAQWON010000013.1 GCA_029245825.1 Flavobacteriaceae bacterium | reverse complement strand
AAGAGAGGATTCCAAGGATTTATTAAAACCTGCCTGATCGTTTGGGTTTGCAGAAAGCTCGCTAAGTGTTGGGGTTTCAAAGCTCGTTGCGAAAGAACCATATATTGATTGATTCCTAAATTTATTAAAAGTAAATCCTATGCTAGGATTTAAAACATTTAATTTAATGGCGTTCTCCTTTTCGTTATAAATTTCATAATCAGGCTTAGCTTTTATTTTTTGATGGTCATATCTGACAGCAATCCTTAACAATCCATAGTCAAATTTTATTTGATCAAGAAGAGAAATTGATGAATTATAAAAAAGCTCTTTTTGAGATAAAGTATTTTCTCCTTTTTCGCCTAATAGATTTTTATACCTCTTCCTGTTATCTTTTTGATCAGAAACAGATAATCTAAGCTGAAGAAAGTGAGAGGCCTTAGGGCTGTATTCTATATTTGTTCCAAAGCCAAAATAATTTCTTTTTAAATTAATAAATCCTCCGTATTCAAAAGGAAGTTTCCCTTCAAAACCTCTATATGCAGAAAAAAAATATGTGCCTAAAATCATTTTTGATGATAATTTTTTTTTCCAATTTAATCCAGCTTTTATATGTTTAATTGATTCAAAAGTATCAAAGTCAATGTTTCTTTGTCTTGCCTGATTATAATCTTTATTAACCTCCTCTAAATTTAACCCTCCAGGATCATATGCATATGGACTATTGGTATAATTAAATTGAAAATTAAATTTAGATTTATCAGAAAATTCATGAGAAATTTTAGCATTAAATATTCCTTGCTTGCTACTTGAAAATTCTCTAAAACCGTTTGAATGAGTTAAGTTTTGGAAAATTAAAATATTGGTTTTATCATTTTTCCATCCTGCTATAAATTGAGCAAGACTATAGCCGAAACTACCTCCTTGCATTCTAAACCTAATGAAATTTTTATCAAAATTTGATGCCGTTTTTATTTGAATAACTCCTCCTGAAGAATTGCCATATAAAGCTGATGCAGGACCTCTTAAAATTGTTACATTTTCTATAATTCCCAAGGGAATATTATCAACTTGTCCCTGACCGTCAGGAGTTGTTTCTGGAATTCCATCAACAATTAATTTAATTCCTCTAATTCCAAAAGCTGATCTAGCCCCAAAACCTCTTATTGAAAGCCTAAGATCTTGAGCAAAATTATTGGCGTTTTGTGAAAATAAACCAGGGACTCCCTCTAGGTATTCATCAAGCGATTCTTGCTTTAAATTTTTTTGAGAAAAGTTAAAAGTCTTTTGCGTAACTGCAAATGGTAAGTCTTTTTTTGTAGATTTTATATGAGCAGCATCAATGATGACTTCCTTTAATTTAAAAGGTTTCGTAATGGTGTCATTTTGAGAAAATAAAAATCCAAATGAAAAAAGAAAAGTTATTTTAAAGAATAAATCCATTTTTTGGCAAATTTAATAAGTAAAACATTTATCAGCATCATTGAAAGATCATTAAATTGATTTCTTATTTTTAATAAGTAATTTTTTTGAAATGTATTTCAATGACCTAGAAGAAATAATGGCAATTGTAGTAGCTGTAGCTATTTTAGGAGGATTTATTGTCTCAACAATACATGATATGAAGGCAACCATAACTGAGGAAAAACAGAAATTAAAAGAAAAAAAAGAAGCTGAAGAAAAGGCAAAAGAGCTAATTGATTACATAGATACAAAAGCTAATCTTATCGATTCTATTGTGAAAACAACTAAAAAGCTAGAAGAGAAAAAGAAAAACAATAATATTGTATAAACAACTCTTGTATATACAATAGTTAATATATTTGCGCAAAATGGAAATAATACAATATCAGGGAACTTCTTTTGAATCTATAGCTAGAGGAGCATTAGGAATGATTATTCTTTTACTCATAGCTTACTTGATTAGCTCCAACAGAAAACAAATAAAATGGAAAACTGTTTTGATGGCTCTTTCTCTTCAAGTAATAACAGCAGTTGGTGTAATGAAAATTAATCTTGTCAAAAGAATTTTTGAAATTATAGGAAATTTCTTCATTAGGATTCTAGAATTTACAGAGGCTGGAACTTCAATGGTACTTGGAGATTTAAATATTGAAAAGCACGAGGCTTCTTTTGCACTTCAAGTTCTTCCAGTTATCATATTTTTTTCGGCTTTTGCTTCAATACTATACTATTTTGGTATAATCCAAAGGCTTGTTAGTATTATGGCTTGGATTTTTACAAAATTATTCGGCATTTCAGGAGCAGAAAGTCTTTCTGTTGCAGGAAATATTTTTCTTGGACAAACTGAAACTCCCTTACTAATTAAAGAGTATTTAAATAAAATGACTAGATCAGAAATCTTTCTTTTAATGTCAGGTGGAATGGCTACAGTAGCTGGATCAGTCCTTGGAGGATATATAGCTTTCCTTGGAGGAGGAGATCCTATTCAACGTCTTGAATTTGCTAAAGTTTTGATAGCTGCTTCATTCATGGCGGCACCTGGAGCAATTGCTATAAGTAAAATAATCTTCCCTGAGTCAGAAAAAATTAATGTTGATATTTCTGTATCAAAAGAAAAAATTGGATACAATTTTTTAAGCGCTATATCTAAGGGAACAAGTGATGGCATAAAAATGGCAGTAAATGTTGGAGCAATGTTATTGGTTTTTTTAGCATTGATTGCCCTTGTTAATGGGCTGTTTTCCTCTCTTGGAGAATTTGTTGGATTAAATTCTTGGATTATTCAAAACACTCCATATGAATCACTTTCTCTTGAATTTCTTCTAGGCTATTTATTCGCTCCTTTGATGTGGCTGATAGGAGTAGCGTCTGAGGATATTTCTTTGATGGGTCAATTATTAGGCGTTAAATTAGCAGCAAATGAGTTTGTTGGATATACCCAACTTGCATCTTTGATGGATGTGACTAACGCAATACATTTTAAATATCAGAAATCAGTTTTAATGGCAACATTTATGCTTTGTGGATTTGCTAATGTAGCTTCTATTGGAATCCAAGTTGGCGGAATTGGAATCATAGCCCCTAAAAAAAAGAAAATTTTAACTGAACTTGGCTTCAAAGCAATGATTGCTGGAGCATTAGTTTCTTTGATGTCAGCAACAATTGCAGGAATGATCCTAGGATGATTTACTAAAGTAAGCTCATTTATTTAATCTCTCTTTTCAATTAATAGATTTAAATTGATGATTTTTGCATAGATTTAAAATTATTTTTTATTTCTTTAAAAAAGTAGTCAATAATATAAATGATCTAATGTGGATTAGATATTCTGATATTTACAAATAAATGAAAACAAAAATTCCCTTTGATGAATTATATAAGTATTCAGATTTGCCAGAAAAATTGCTTTCTAACAAAAAGACAATAACAAAAGTTAAAAGTCATGAGGAGGTAATTAGAGAATTTGAAAGGGAAAAATGGAGCAAACTACTAGGCTACCTCAAAACCAAACCAGATGTAGATATAGTTGGAATAAATAAAATTTTAATGCCAGAAAATGATCCTCCTATAGTTTCACTCATTAATAACTCTTTTTACCTAACAAAACCCAATTTGATTGAAAAAGAGCACATAAATATCTATTCTAAAATCCTATCTAAATACATAGATGATTCTGACGCCTTAGTTGAACTCGGAGCAGGTTATGGGAGCAAAATACTAACCTTATCTAAAATTAAATCTTTCTCAAAGCTCGATTTATTTGCTGGAGAGCTAACAGTTTCTGGTCAACGCCTAATTAAACTAATCTCGCAAAATATGGGTAAGAAAATTTCTGTTGGGTTTTGTGATTTTAGAACTTTAAATTTTTCCAAACTTGATATTCCTGAAAACAGTATTATATTTAGTTCATACGCAGCACATTATGTC
>JAQWON010000119.1 GCA_029245825.1 Flavobacteriaceae bacterium | reverse complement strand
TATGTGTTGCCTTTAATACAGGTCAAATTAAAACAGGTTCAACTTCTAGAACAGATAGATTAGCTAAGTACAATCAATTGCTTCGAATAGAAGAGCAATTAAATAATTTTGCTATTTACCCGGGTTCAAATGCATTTAACGTCTAGCTTCTATATACTCTAATAGTTGCTTATTGCCTCTTATTTACTTATCTTGAAAACTTAATTGATTTAATTTGTTTCTTATTTATCATGAATGATAAAATTAAAATTTCTTTGGGGAATGAAAGCCATGAATTTCCTCTTGTCAAAGGAACTGAGAATGAAGTAGGCATAGATATTAAAGATTTAAGATCAAGAACTGGCTTAATAACTTTTGACCCAGGATATAAGAATACCGGATCATGCCTGAGTGATATTACATATTTGGATGGCGAAAAAGGAATTTTAAGATATCGGGGTTATTCAATAGACGATTTAGCAAATAACGTAACGTTTCTAGAAGTCGCTTATTTACTGATTTGGGGTGAATTACCTAATGAAAAAGAGTTATCCAATGTTTCAAATGAGATACAAGAATCTTCATCAATAGATAAAGATTTAGAGTGTATTTTAAAAAGTTTTCCCTCAAAAGCCCACCCGATGGGAATTTTATGTTCTCTTACATCAGCACTTATAGCATTTAATCCATCCTCTGTTGATGTTAGTTCTAAAGAAAAAATGTTTAGAGCAACTATAGAATTAATGGCAAAATTTCCAATTTTAGTTTCATGGGTTCACAGAAAAGTAAATGGTTTGCCCATTAATAAAAGTAATAGCAAACTTTCCTATACTGAAAATTTAGCTCAAATGATGTTTAAATCATCTGGTGATAATTACCAGTCTAACCCAATCATAATTAATGCACTTGATAAGCTCTTAATTTTGCATGCAGATCACGAACAGAACTGCTCTACTTCAACAGTTAGAATAGTAGGTTCGTCACGTGCAGGAATGTATGCCTCTATATCAGCTGGTATATCTGCTCTTTGGGGTCCATTACATGGAGGTGCTAACCAAGCTGTAATTGAAATGTTAGAAAAAATTAAAGCCGATGGAGGTAATACAAAAAAATATTTGGAAAAGGCAAAGGATAAGGAAGATGCTTTTCGTTTAATGGGATTTGGACACCGAGTCTATAAAAACTTTGATCCTAGAGCAAAAATTATTAAAAAGACTGCTGATGAAGTTTTAACTAAGTTAGGAATCAATGATCCTGTTCTTGATATAGCTAAAGGTTTAGAGGAAGAGGCTTTAAATGACCCTTATTTTATTGAAAGAAAACTTTATCCTAACGTTGATTTTTATTCTTGTATAATATACAGAGCTCTTGGGATACCAACTGAAATGTTTACTGTAATGTTTGCATTAGGAAGAGTCCCTGGATGGATAGCTCAATGGAAAGAAATGAGACTAAATAAAGAGCCTATAGGTCGACCAAGACAGATTTATAAGGGTTACAATTCACGTAGTTTATAGTCTATAATTTTATACAAATCAACAAGATTTCAATCAAGTATTTTCATATTCTTTGTATTATCTTTGATTTATATACAAAATGAAAAACTTAGAAGGCTCTCTTTCAAAAATTGTTTCTAATTTTTTAGAAAATGAATATAAAATATTAATTGATGATTTTGAATTTCAATTAACCAAAAAAGATTTTGAAGGAGATCTCACACTAGTATTATTTCCTATTGCTAAAAAAATTAATTTAAATCCTCAAGAATTTGGAGATAAATTAGGTTCTTATCTAGTTAATATTAATCAAAATATAAGAAAATTTAATATTGTAAGTGGCTTTCTGAATCTTGTAATAACTGATTCATTCTATATAGAATTTATAGAAAGTATAATTGATGATTCTAAATATGGACACATAGAACCTAATGCAAATTCTCCTACTTTAATGATCGAATATTCTTCTCCTAATACAAATAAACCTCTTCATCTAGGTCATATCAGAAATAATTTATTAGGGTTTTCAATTTCAGAAATTTTAAAGGCAAATGGAAACAATGTTATTAAAACTCAAATTATAAATGATAGAGGAATTCATATATGTAAATCAATGGTAGCATGGAATAATTTTGGAAACGGAGAAACTCCCAAATCTAGTGGCTTAAAAGGAGACCAATTAGTTGGTAAATATTATGTTCTTTTTGAAAAAAAATTTAATAAAGAAGTTCATTCCCTTCAAAATGAGGGACATGACAAAGAAAGTGCTGCTCAAAATGCCCCAATTATGATTCAAGCCAGGGAAATGCTTAAAAAATGGGAAAAAAATGATTCTAAAATAACAGGCCTTTGGAAAAAGATGAATAATTGGGTTTATGATGGTTTCGCAATAACTTATAATAACCTAGGAGTTGATTTTGACTCTTATTATTATGAAAGTGATACTTATTTGTTAGGCAAGGAAATAATTGATCAAGGACTTAAGGGGAAAATATTTTTTTCAAAACCAGATGGCTCTGTATGGATTGATTTAAAGAATGAAGGACTGGATGAAAAGATATTACTTAGATCAGATGGAACAGCAGTATACATTACCCAAGACTTAGGTACTGTAATTAAGCGTTTTGAGGATTTTCCTCAGATAGATAACTTAATATATACGGTGGGGAATGAACAGGATTATCACTTTAAGGTCTTATTTGCAATTTTAAAAAAACTTGGTTATTCATGGGCAGATAATCTTTATCACTTAAGCTACGGAATGGTCGACTTACCTCAAGGGAAAATGAAAAGTAGAGAAGGAAAAGTAGTAGATGCTGATAATTTAATTATGGAGATGAAACAAACTGCGAGAAAGATTTCAGAAAAACAGGGAAAAATCAATGATTTAGACAGCAAACAAAAAGAAAATTTGTATGATGTTATTGGTCTTGGTGCTCTAAAGTACTTTATTTTAAAGGTTGATCATAAAAAAAGAATTTTATTTAACCCTGAAGAATCAGTTGATTTTGAGGGTAATACAGGTCCATTTATACAATATGCATATGCTAGAATTAAATCATTATTAAGTAAAGTTTCAAATAATGATTTTTTAGAAAAACATGATGTTTTGTTGGATATAAGGGAAAAGGAGATAATCAAGCAAATAATGATATATCCAGATGTTTTAAATTCTGCAGCTAAACAATATAGTCCTGCAATTATAGCTAATTATTTGTATGAATTAGTTCGTTTGTTCAATTCATTTTATCAAAACATAAATATTTTAAACGAACCTAATAAAGAGGCTAGGTCAATTAGATTGTCTATTTCAAGATCCGTTTCTAGAAATATTTTATCTGCTTCGAGCTTACTAGGTATTGATTTACCTGAAAAGATGTAAAAAAAAATCGCTCAAAAGAGCGATTTTTATGTTTTAAAGTTTTTTGGTAAAAACCTTATAATAGAAATTTATTTTGTTTTAATTGGAAGAGATGGATTTTTTATCCAACCAACTAAAGAACTCAAAAGTCCATAAAGGAAATGGTAAAGTGCTAGAGAAACATACAATTTCGCCAAAACAATTGCAACCTGAACATATTCCCAGCCAACAGCCAAAACTCCTGGTATGTTATAACCACTGGCATTAGAACCAGTAACCTCCCAAGTATTAAAGTCGTTTAAAACTCCTCCTATAAAATCTAAGTTAACCATTGATAAAAATTCAGCAGTTGCATTTATGGGAAGACTAACAGAATATGCTACTCCAGCGAAAAATTCAGGAGCAATAGCAATATTTGGGTCTGTACCCATTAATAGCCAACCCAATGTAGCGCAAAATGCTCCAAATAGAGCGACTAAAGCCCCGGCATGACCTGCCAGTTTAATGTTAGCTACAATAAGATCCCTGAAAATGAAATCTATGATTCCACTTTTAGAACCAGCTAAACTATCTCCAGCAGATCTTACAGTTTGAGCAATTGGAAATGCTGCATATACTAAAAGAAGCATACAAACAACAGCTGTTACTTTACCTAGGCCTTCTGCAGAATTAACAGCATCTATCCCACCGGTAATTGCGGCGATTAGTATTCCAATAAGAACGACAAAAGCGCCTATCTTGTAAAAAGTTCCCGCCCAGTTCCCAAAGGATCCTTCGGAACCTTCCATCATAACGTTAAAGTTGTTTTGTGGAAGCTTTTGATTTACCATACTAGGCAAATCTAAAATTTGATTTAAAATTTTTTCCATAATAAAAATTAAATTATTTGTTTAGATAAATTTAGTAAAAATTAAACACGACGTGTTTTTTTTTTGATAATTGTTAATAACATTTCTTGGTATCTTTATTTCAAAAAGTAGATTATTATTGTTACGGGGTCTTAGTTACACTGGCATTATTCTAATTTTGCCCTTTATTGAAGAAAAGTTTGTTAATTTTTTAGGAGGTTTTTCCGTATTTACAATTGGTATACTACACGGAGCGAATGATCTAAGAATTATTTCAAAGAGATTTAAAAACCATATTGGGAATCTTTACATAAAATATTTAGTATTGTATGCCCTTGTAGTTTTAATTGGGGGAGCATTTTTTTTCATTGCACCATCATTATCACTTTTAATTTTTCATGATTTATAAATATATTGATTTTGAAGTAACTTATTTTATGCCTTTGTTTTTTTCTTTTCTAGCTGCTATTTCATTTCCTCATGTTATTGTAATTGAAATTATGAAAAGCGAATAGAGAAAAATTTTAAAAGAGTTGTTGAGAGTTTCATAATAAATATAAAGACACTAAATTTGACAATTATTAGAAGCCCAGAATATGTTTGACAATCTAAGTAAAAAACTTGACAAAGCTTTTCAGTTATTAAAAGGACAAGGACAAATAACGGAGATAAATGTTTCGGAAACCCTTAAGGAGGTTAGGAGGGCACTATTAGAAGCAGATGTTAATTTTAAAACTGCTAAGGATTTTACTAATAAGATAAAAGAAAAAGCAATTGGGCAAAAAGTTTTAAAAAGTTTAAAACCTGGACAATTACTTATAAAAATTGTTAAAGATGAGCTCACCCAATTAATGGGCTCAAATACACAAGAAATAGATCTATCTTCAGATCCTTCAGTAATTTTAATGTCAGGACTGCAAGGGTCTGGAAAGACAACTTTTTGCGCAAAATTAGCTCTTCATTTAAAAGAGAAAGGCAAAAAGCCTCTTCTTGCTGCTTGTGATGTTTATCGTCCGGCAGCTATAGATCAATTATCAGTAATTGCCGAACAGGTTAATGTTCCTATTTATACTGAACCTGATTTAAAAGATCCAGTTGAAATTGCTAAAAGGGCTCTTTCACATGCAAAAAAAAACAAGAATAATGTTTTGATTGTAGATACAGCCGGTCGACTTGCAATAGACGAACTATTAATGAAAGAGATTTATAATATTCACAAAGCAATAAAACCTAATGAGACTCTTTTTGTTGTTGATTCAATGACAGGTCAGGATGCTGTAAATACAGCCAAAGCATTTAATGATGTTCTTGATTATCAAGGAGTTGTTTTGACTAAGCTTGATGGTGACACTAGAGGAGGTTCTGCCCTTTCAATAAAATCAGTAGTTAATAAACCTATCAAATTTATAAGTACAGGTGAAAAAATGGAGGCAATTGATGTTTTTCATCCAGATAGGATGGCTGATAGAATACTGGGAATGGGAGATGTAATATCATTGGTGGAAAGAGCTCAACAACAATTTGATGAGGAAGAAGCCAGAAAGATTAATAAAAAAATAGCAAAAAATCGGTTTGGTTTTGATGATTTTCTTAGTCAGATTCAACAGATTAAAAAAATGGGAAACATTAAAGATTTAATAGGGATGATACCTGGAGCCGGTAAAATGATTAATGAAGTTGACATTGATGAAGATACATTTAAAAAGATAGAAGTAATCATTGGATCTATGACGCCAAAAGAGCGATCGAACCCATCAATAATTGATAATAATAGAAAGAACAGAATTGCTAATGGTTCAGGTAGAGGAATTGAAGAAGTAAATGAATTATTAAAAAAGTTTAACCAAATGAGTAAGATGATGAAAATGATGCAGGGAGGAAAAGGTAAACAGATGATGCAAATGTTTAAAGGCAATAGTTGATAAATGAAGATTTTAGACGGAAAAAAAATATCACAAGACATAAAAGATGAACTTAAAATGTTGGTCTCTAATAGACTTAAAAAAGGACTTAAAAAACCTCATTTAGCTGCAATAATTGTTGGTAATGATGGAGCCAGTTTAACTTATGTTGGGAGTAAAGTTAAAGCGTGTGATTATGTTGGATATGACTCTACTCTAATTAAACTTGAGGAATCAATTATTGAAGAATTTTTGCTTGAAAAAATAAACAATCTTAATAATAATCCACATATTGATGGTTTTATTGTTCAACTTCCACTTCCAAGGGGAATTGATGAGCAAAAAATTTTATTAGCCATAGATCCTCATAAAGATGTTGA
>JAQWON010000114.1 GCA_029245825.1 Flavobacteriaceae bacterium | reverse complement strand
GACATCACCAATACCATCACCATCAAGATCGGTTTGATCTGGATTAGCAACAACAGGACTGTTGTCAATTATATCAGGTACTCCATCTCCATCAGTATCATCTGTTGGAAGTGCAGGTCTTGATTGAAGCTCAATGGCAGTAAAGACACCTTCCGGAACTTGAATTTGGAACTGAGTCACTGGAATAGGAAATTCCTCTGCTCCATCTTCTGTATTTTCATAAGTGATTTCTACCTCATAAATATTTTCTTTGTTATGATCCTGCGGGTTTTCATAATCCGGTGGATTAATAAAGTCTAGATAATCTTCCGGCTCTTGATCATCTCTTCTGTCTAAACCGCCGCCATCAGGAGTTCTAATGGTAAATAAATGCGCATCATTGCCTCCAGAAATTTTCTTTTTAATCTTCCATTTACCAACGCCTCTGTTAAATGGATTAAAGTATCTCTTGTAATTAACGTTTGATCCCCAATCTTCATTAACTATATCAAAAACAGAAACTTCAAAATTCCTATCAATTCTTTTATTTGGTATATCTATTATTTCAACAGCAACTAAAAGCTCTGAAAACCCTTCTGAACTAACTGCAGAAAGAGTGAAATAATAAATAGGCTTGTATTCATAATCAACCTCTTCTACTAATTCTATTGTATTACTTACAATTGCAAATACACCATCTTCATCACTAATTGTTACAGAAATATTGCTGCCAAAAATATCATAAACCTCATAACTTCCAACAATTGTACCTATTTCAGCATCTTCTTTTATCTTATAAGTAACTACTTTAATTACTGGGTCAGGATCACACGCGTCTCCAAAACCATCATTGTCAAAATCATCTTGAGTTGAGTTTACTACCTCCACACAATTATCTTCAACATCAGGAATTCCATCTTCATCAGTATCTACTTCAAAAGATGCGCAACCTTTTTCATTAACCTCTTCTCCAGCTGGGGTGTTTGGGCAAAAATCAAAATCATCTAATACACCGTCTTCATCAGAGTCTGTTTGAATGAATTGATAAGTCAAACTATCTGTCCCAGAATATTCATTTCCAGCAAGATCTATTCCGCTAACAGTTATAGTGAAGATTCCTAGTGGGCCATTTGGATTCCAATTATAAGTCCAATTAGTATATCCTCCAGAAGGATTGGCAACAGCATTCATTGCTTTTATTTCTTGAGCTCCATCGGGATCTAAAATGACAATCAATGGAAATGAACTCATTGGCTCACTAAATGCCGCAGTAATATTAATACTTGAGGTTGAATTAATTTGATTTCCAGAAAGATCATCAGAAAGCACCACTGTTGGAGTAGTAGTGTCAGTCACAGTATTTAAATTAACTGTCCTGGTTGCTTGCACTGCAGCAACTGGATTTCCAGCGATGTCATAACTATCAAGTAATGTAATACTTAAAGTCTCTGCTGAGGTTGTATTCCCTCCAATATTTATACCTAAATAGTATACTTGTCCATCAGTAACTCCAGAATCAGTAACTGTTAGAGTAAGTGGATTTTGACTAGACAGCTTCCCATTTACACTGTTTAATCCTAATACAAAATCCTCTTTTGCAATAGCGCCTGAAGCCTGTTCATTAGTGTAATTGCTAAACAGATCTTCAGTAAATGTGACAGAAACTATTGTATTACTTGCATTTATGGAAATGTCATGAATTTTAGAAGGTGTGTTATCTACAGTAAATGTAATGCTTTCCGTTCCAGAATATCCATTTCCTGCAAGATCAGTTCCCGATACAGTCGCTGTAGCAGCAAATGAAAGATCGATCCCATCAGGAACATCCCAATCATAGTACCAAACACTTGTTGTAGAGGCTGCCATAACAGTATTAGTGGCAAGTCCTGATGAAATACTAATGGTAGGTGTAGAGGCCATAGCCTCACTAAATGTTGCTGTTATTCTAACAGTATCATAGTCTGAAACTATAAGATCTGGATGGTTTTGACTGAGCGTAACTGTAGGTGATATTGTATCCGCAACTGCATTTAAATTTATTGTGCTTGTAACCTGAATCGCTTCAATCGGGTTTCCAGCTATATCATAAGTATGGCTAACAACATTAATAGTTAATGTCTCAGCCCCAGTGGCAGCACCACTAATAGGAACATTTAGCGCATAAGTATTACCATCTGTTTCAGATGAATCAGTAACTGTAAAGCTTAGTGGAGTAGCACTGTTTAAAACAGCCGTCCCACCAGTAAGACTAAGTACAAAATCTTCTTTAACAATAGCCCCAGAAGCCTGATAATTAGAGTACTCACTAAATAGATATTCTGTAAATGTTACAGATACAATAGTATTAGTTGTATTTACGGAAATATCATAGATTTTAGAAGGTGTATTGTCTATAGTGTATGTAATACTAGTGGTTCCTAGATTTTGATTGTAATCATTGCCAGCAAGATCGGTGCCAGATACAGTAGCCGTAGCAGCATAGGAAAGATCTATACCGTCAGGAACATTCCAATTGTAATACCAAACACTTGTTGTAGATGCTGTCATAGCGGTATTAGTTACTATACCGGTAATATTTATCGTTGGTGATGCAAGCATTGGCTCATTGAAGGTTGCCAATATTGTAACATTGTCATAATCAGAAACAACAAGATCTGGATGATTTTGCGTTAAAGTAACTGTTGCAGCTGTCGTGTCGGGTATGAGGATTACAGTATTGCTCGTTTGCGATGCCCATTCATAAGGATTCCCAGCAATATCATAAGTGTTCGAAGCAACATTAACTGTCAGGGCATCTCCATTTGCTATTCCTCCTGTAAAACTAAATCCAAAAGTATATTTTTTGCCATCCGTAAGCCCCGTTTCTGTAACTGTCATACTGCTTGGAGTAGCACTTGTAAGAGTTGCCGTAGTACTGCTTATTGTCAGGGTAAAATCTCCTATAGGAACAGTCCCAGTAGCTACACCACTTAAATAAGTGTCAAAAAGATATTCTGTGTAAATAACATCAACTTCGGTGTTGCTCCCATTCACAGTGACACTATAAGTTTTTGAAGGAGTATTATCAACAGTGAATGTAATACTTTCATTCCCAGAATAAGCATTCCCAACAATATCAGTTCCCGACACTGTTGCTGTGGCAGCATAAGAAAGATCAACCCCGTCAGGGACATTCCAGTCATAATACCAAACACTTGTGGTAGAAGCAGTCATTGTAGTATTGGTTACAAGACTTGATGAAATGTTAAGTGTCGGTGTAGCGGCCATGGCTTCACTAAAAGTTGCAGTTATTCTAACATTGTCATAATCTGAAACTATAAGATCATGATGATTTTGAGCTAATGTAACTGTAGGGGAAGTAGTATCAGGAGTTAGTATTGATGTATTACTTGTTTGTAATGTCCAATCAAAGGGGTTCCCAGCAATATCATAAGTGTCAGAAACAACATATACGGTAAGACTATCTGTTGCAGCAATTGGCCCAAGAACAGTAAATCCAAGGGTGTATTTTTTGCCATCAGTAAGACCAGTTTCAGTAACTGTAATACTGCTTGGATTAGTGCTAGATAGAGTAGCAGTATTGCTATCTAAGTTTAGTATGAAATCAGCTAGAGAAAGGCTCCCTGTGGCTGAACTGCTTGTATAATTATCAAAAATATATTCGGTGAAAATTACTTCTGCTAGTGTATTACTTGTGTTAACACTTACGCTATATATTTTTGATGGAGTATTATCCACAGTAAATGTAATGCTCTCAGAACCAGAATATGCGTTACCTGCAAGATCTGTTCCCGAAACAGTAGCCGTAGCAGCAAATGAAAGGTCAATCCCATCAGGGACGTTCCAATCATAATACCAAACACTTGTTGTAGAAGATGTCATCGCAGTATTGGTAGCAAGTCCAGATGAAATGCTAATGGTGGGTGATGAGGCCATCGCTTCATCAAATGTTGCTGTTATTCTAACAGTATCATAATCTGATACTATAAGATCAGGATGATTTTGACTAAGAGAAACAGTAGGTGATATCACATCAGCAGTTGCCTTAAATGTGCCAATATAGATACCCTCTCCATAAGTCGATGCAACAACTCTATTATCTGATGCGCTAGCACCCCGATACTGAAGATCATTTACCCTAATATCATTCATTCCATTATATGATTGACTCCAAGTAGGGCTTGCTGAGGAGAGAAAATTTGTTGTCTTCCATACACCAAGATCAGTTCCTATAATGACCTCTTCTGTTTCAAAAGGATTTTGTAAAATAGCCCAAACAGGAAGGTCAGGCAGGTTCCCTTCTTTTGGCGCCCACGATGCTCCTGCGTCTGTTGAATAATAAATGTTTTCAACGCCATAATTATAAAAGGTTGCAAATATTTCAGATTCACTAGCCCCTATATGAATGTCAGATACACTCCCTATATAATCAGCAATTTGAGTAATTACTGGTCCGCCAGTATTAGCCCCTGTGATTCTTAAAATTTTTCCATTGTTAAGTCCCACAAAAAGTGTAGTCGAAGTAGTTGTATGAGTTGAAATCTCAAAACATGTTGGCCTGCCCCCATATGCATTGATATCAATTGTAGAACTAGTATGTGATGCAGTCAAATCAAACCATCTTCTAATTTTGTAATCGGGTCCTGAACTTGTTGCATTAGCGTAAAGAATATCTAAGTTTGAATCAAGACCCATTTCATTAATAAAGCTACCCTCATCACCGGCATAATTATCTGCATCATTATAATTTGAAATGTATTTAAATCCCCAATTACTAGTAAGGTTATAAAGAAAAACAAGCTTAGTGTTTGTATAGTTCCCAATAACATATGTTGTTGATACCTGATCAACAAATGTATAAGCACCATCTCCTCCAAATATTGAATATGCTGGAACCGTTTGAGTAACAGTTGTTCCCCAGGTTGCAGGATTCGCAGTGCTTGGTTCACCAGTTAATAAATAGGTTCCGTTATCTTGAGTCCCCCCAACGATAAAATCATCAGCATAACCTTGTGGAGTTTGTGCAACTCTGTAAAATTGTGTAGTTATGTAATCTTTTTCTTGATCAGTAAATGTACTGGTAGTTGTTGCTGAAGCAAGTGAACTAGAATAGGATACACCTCCATCATTTACAACTATGGCCTGATCATTATTCCCTGGTCGAAAATAAATCCCGTGTTGATCTGCATGAACCAAAGAGACGGGAAGAGCATTCATGCCAGGATTATTGGACCATTTTGAAATTTGGCTCCAATTAGTTCCTCCATCAGCTGATCTAAACAAATCAATCCCTCCAACGTAAACTATGTTCTCATTACTAGGGTCTGTTTCAATCTCTAGATCATACCCTGACTGTCCTCTTGTAAAATCAGTTGCTGAAATCCCATCGTCAGCATCATTTGGTTCATTCAGTTTTGTTGTAGATGAAAACTTATCTGTGGTAACATATATTTCAGCACCATCAGCATAGTCTTGCAATAAAATATAAAATTTATTTGCGTTTGTCGGACTTGGCTCAATCTCTATCCTACCAACATTCCCAGCAGTTGTCCCCGAATAAGTCGGAGGATTATGTCTTGTAAAATTAGTCCCATCAGTACTTGAATAAAAATAACCTCCAGGATTACCATACATATTACTACTTGTACTCACCCAAATTTCATTTGTAGCAGGATGTATTTCTATATCATTAACATTTTCTGGATTGGCTGTTCCTGTATGAACTAAATCAGCTACTCTTGACCAATTATCTCCATTATCTGTTGATTTATAAAGCCCATATGAGTAAAGTCCCATAAAGGTGGTTATCCCCGAATCTTCCTTACTATTAAAATTGGATCCTATAGCAGCAAAAATAATTGTGTTATCAGGATTTGAATTGTTATCTGAATCCCAGATTACAATATCATTGACATAAAAATATCCAGTAATATAATTTTGAGATCCTGAACCATTCTGATTAGTTGTCATTGAGCTCTTGTTGTGTCCTAACACGCGTGTCCAATTAGTTCCTCCATCAGTTGATCGATAAACTCCATTTCCAAGAGCATCTGCGCCCGTGTATGATTCCCCTGTCCCTAAAAACATTTGATTATGATTGTTTGGGTTTTGCTTAATAACAGAAACAGCAAGATTTCCTGGAACTCCAGTGACCTTAGACCAAGAAACCTGGGAGACATTGTCTATGTCCTGGTTTTTAAATAATCCTCCACTAACTCCTCCGGCAAAAACCCTGTCATAACTTGGAGCATCTGATAAATCCCAGAGCGCTCCTCTAGTTCTCCCCCCTTGATTATTTGGACCTGCAGAGACCCATGGATTGTCTCCTGATTCTCCAGGAACTTTACCTGATTGAACTGTTGAAGAATATTTCCCTTGATTAACTACTCTCTTGCTTTGAAGCTCATCATACAACTCATATTTTTTATTAGTTGGAGGGTATCCTAAATAGGGATTCATGGTTAATTCATAAACGTCAGTAAAATAAGGATTGGGAGGAAGGCCTTTAGCTTTTCTCTCTTTTTTACTCAAATGTTTGGTGTTCTTGTAAGGGCTATTATCCATAAAATATCTATGCTTTTCTTTAGGCCCCATGACATTAGATGCAACAAATAAAATTATTAGCAGGCTAGAGACGAGCCTTTTTAAAAATTTGAGAAATTGTTTCTTTTTCAAAATCTTAATTGTTAATTCGGAACACTATCTGGTTGATACCTGACAAAATACCTGACATTATTTTTATGGTTATACCATCTCTGAAAAATCTTGTCTCCTTGAATATATTCTATATAATAATCCCGCTTTCCTTCTTTGTTATGATGAACCCATGGGCCGTCTTTAATTCCTAATTTGTAGGTCCCTTT
>JAQWON010000113.1 GCA_029245825.1 Flavobacteriaceae bacterium | reverse complement strand
GAAACAAATTACCTGAAATCTTGGATTATTGATCGTCTTCAATGGATGGATGGTCAAATCAGTCAATTTTAATTGTAAATAATTTACTATCAGCTTATTATATCTAAAAATATAATAGTAAATTGTGTTCCAATTTTTTTTTTTGAAGATAATTTTGTAATTTATAAGGAGCGCTAAATCATGACTTTTTATTTGAAAAAAAAACTATTCATTTTAATAGCTTTACTAGTTCCTCTTTTTGGAATTTCTCAAAGCAACATCCTTTCTAACTATATACAGTTAGATGGAACCAATGATTACATTAAGATTCCATCAACAAATGATCTTAAATTTGATAGTGATCGGTTTACCTTTGAAGCGTGGGTAAAACTCGACACTGCTCCGCCGCAAACCTCAGACCCTTCAAGCTCTGATAGAAGATATCTTATTGAGAAAAAAAATGACTGGAGTCTTTATTTTTTAAATATTAATGGGAGCATTTATTTAGAAGGTAGGTATAGACGTGATTATAATGGCAATTGGCCTGATGTTAGATCCTCCTCTACAATACCTTTAAATACCTGGACTCATGTCGCTTTTACTTTTTTAAAATCTGGTGGTACTTCAACATTAAAAGTCTACATTAATGGAAGTTTAGTAGGGGAAAATAATCATTCTAATGGTGGCCGGGGACTAACAAGTACAACAAATATAATTGGTTTAGGTGCTGGGTATTGGGATGCTTCGAGACAATATATTGATGGGGCTCTTGATGAGGTCCGGTTTTGGAGCGATGCCAGACAACAATCCGATATTAATACCTATAAAAATCAATCCGTAGATGGAGCTAATAACCTAGTGCTTTATTATAAACTTGATGAAACCTCAGGTGACGCTGCTGATTCGAGTTCTAATAACAATAATGGAACCTTAGAAGGAGGAGCCAGCTGGGGCTCAGAAGTAGAGCCTTCAACAAATACTGGAAATACAGTAATAGAAACGGTTTGTGCCGTCTCGGATTTACCTGCATCTGTAAGAAATGGAATTACTGCATTTTGGCCGATGTGTTCTTCAAACCCTACAGCTGAGGTAGCTGCTGGAAGTTATGGCCTCTCACCTTCTAACGGGAATAAATTTGTTCAAAATCAAAACCTAATAGATAAAACTAGTGGCGCTATTGCTACAGCATTTTACTTTAATGGAACAGATAGTTATTTTGGCATTACAAATGGCCAGACCAATTCTTTTGACTTTGATGGCGATGGGACAGTTGAAGACCTTTCAGTTTCTTTCTGGATAAAAAATGATCTTCCAAGCAATCATAACGGGGCTCATATCTGGCATCGAGCAAATAATGGTCTTACAATGGGTGTTGATTCTAATGGTTGGAAAACAAACATAGCCAAGCAAGGCGTTGAAGTTATTACTTATTCTGGCGGAGGTAATGGATCTTCACGCCCTCTTCCATCTGGAGTTTGGACTCATGTTAGTGTAACAAAATCTGGTACTACCTATAAAATCTATTTTGATGGCCAAGAAACTGTTTCTCAAAATTACTCAACTAATGTTCCTCCCTCTGGAAATCTTTTATTTGGTAAATCTTATGGAAGTGGAGGTCATGGTGGTGCATACTTTTTCCAGGGTTATATGACCCAACTTATGATGCATAACAGAGCACTTACTCAGTCCGAAGTCTTATCTCTTGCAGCAACAGTTACCACTACTCCATCCGCTACTCTTTCTCTTGCCCACAATCATCCAGATACTGTGGTATCAGATATAGATAATGTTAGAATAACGGCAAATTTTAGCGGCGGAACTATTCCAACCAATGGGCTAATTGCATATCTAGATGCAGGCAATGAGAATTCATATGCAGGAAGCGGAAATACTTGGACTGATATCAGTGGCAGTGGCAACCATTTTACTTTTGGTAGTGCTAGAGACTATCATGCTGATATAGGAGATGGTAGAAAAGCATTTAAATTTTTTAATGCTAATAGTTATGCCAACTCTGCTTCTGCTCTTATAAATGCTAATGCGTATACTAAAATTGCTATGTATTATCCTTTGAACACATCAAGAAACATTATAAGTGCTCCCAGTGGTGGTAGCCATGCTTTTTGGATGAATGATACGCATAATGGACTATACTCTGGGCACAGTGGTTCTTGGAGTAGGGTTTCTTATGTTCACCAACAAGGAATGAAAGATAAATGGAACTTTGGAGCAGTTTCTTTTAATAATTCCTCGGGATGGAAACTTTATCACAATGGTAATTTGGTAGACACAGATTCTAATACTGATCCTCCAAATGGTAATCGAAAAGTACAAATAGGCGCCCATCATGAAGGAAACAGATACAAAGGATACATCCCTTTAGTTTTAATCTACAACAGGGTCTTATCTGATGCAGAAATTCAAGATGTCTATAATTATTTTGCTCCAAAATATGGCCTCGCAGGAAATGCTCAAGGCTCTGGTACGGTATCATCCTCTGTGGTTACTGCTGTGATAAACATCTCGGGTGTTGTTACAAACACTGCTATGACTGCTACCTCCAGCAGTTCCTGGTATTATGATTGGAACGTACCTGGTAATATAGACATTGAAAACAGACCTGATGTAGCAAATGATGGCGCGGTAGTTACTGTCTCAGCTACTGATCCATCAGGAAGTACTTATGCCTTTACCAATAGCATCACCTTTACTATTGACAATGTTCACCCTAAGGTTCATAGCGTTAATTTTGTTGGAACAAGCTTAAATCCAGGATCAAGTACAAATACCGCCACTATTGAAGTTATCTTTACAGAAGATCTTTTTGCTTCTCGTGTAAGTGCTACTTCGACTGGAACTATTGATGTAAACGATTTTATTCTTTCCATCAACAGTAGCAGTACTTACCTTTCTTCCTCTACTCCGACCACAATGAGTGTTACTAATACCTCTGCTACGGATGGAAAGAAATATACGCTTTCATTTCCTTTCAATGGATCTTTTGAACAAGGAAATAGCATAATTGTTAACGTTGTTAGTGATACTTATGACTATGCGGGAAATAACTATGAAATGATAACTTCATCCCAATATAGCAATACACTTACTATTACTACTTCAAATACAACCCCTAGAATAAATCATCTAGATATTAGCGTTTCGCATTACAGCGGAATCTCCCACGGTTCTAGCTCGACCACATCAACAAATACAATTGTCGTATACCCTGGTGATGTTGTCGATATTGGTGTAGGCTTTTCAAAAAGTATGTCTCCTACTCCAACAATTTCTATAACAAATAATGTTGCTACAAATGCTCCAATGACCGCTACTTCATCATCGAGCTATTGGAGATATACTTGGAATGTGTCGCCCACATCTGCAACTTATTCAGGTGTGATTCTTCAAGCCTCAGTTACGGCAACTGATACAGCAGGAAATCCGCTTTCTGGAGTGATGAGCAGTGGTCTAAACATTGGTGATCTCCCCATGACATTTACCTTTGGAAGTGGCTCAACAACACCAACGGGTT
Organism: Flavobacteriaceae bacterium; assembly: GCA_029245825.1. GTDB lineage: Bacteria > Bacteroidota > Bacteroidia > Flavobacteriales > Flavobacteriaceae. The sequence goes on along the minus strand of JAQWON010000113.1, from coordinate 6,380 downwards.
CTGGTACAGCTCAAAATCCATACATCATTGATTCTTTTGAAGACCTGAGATGGATCTCTGAAAATCCAAGCAAATGGGATAAATGGTATGTTCAAACAGAGGATATCGATGCCTATCCTTCACGTTATATGAATGATGCGGGAACCAATACATCAACCATTGAAGGATTCCCACCCATAGGAACTCTAACCAATCCATTTAGTGGAAGTTATAATGGTTATCACCATAATATTTATGGTTTATACATCAACAGACCTGGCCAAGACTATGTAGGTTTGTTTGGAGCTGTCTTAGGAAATCCAAATGCTTTTGCACAAAGCGGTGATATTTCAAACCTCTTTCTGGAAAATGTATTTGTTTCCGGTAGAGAATTTGTAGGATCTCTTATAGGAATATTTGGAGCAAATACTGACACTAGAGGCCTTGTTAAAAATTGTCATAGTTATGGAGTTGTTGTGGCTAACACCTCGGGGGGTGGTCTTATTGGTAGACAAGGAAAAAATGCAACGACAACATATAGCTCAGCACATGTTTTTGTCAGCGGCGGGGAATTATTAGGAGGACTTGTAGGTAATACAATTGGTAACGCTTCGAATGCTGTAAGTTTGATTAGTTATAGTTATGCAACAGGACCTGTCTCTGGCACTCAAAATTTAGGAGGATTTGTTGGCTCGATAGGACAATATTCTATGATAAGAAATTCATATGCTATGGGTACTGTTTCAGGTACAGGAAATAATGTTGGGGGATTTGTTGGTTATGATGACTCAAGATCAAATCAAAAAGGGAGACAGTATACCTTTAGTACAGGCAGGGCAACAGGAGTCGGAAATAATGTTGGGGGCTCTTCAGGAGGCATGGATTCAAACTCAACAGGTGCTGATAACTTATGGGATAAACAAACCTCATCTAAAACTACAAGTGGTGGGACTTCAGGGGGTAAAGAAATTGGAAAAACAACTTCCGAACTTTTCAGTAGATACACCTATGCTCATTGGGCAAATTTTGATCAAAATTGGATTATCACTGGTAATTTGAATCATGGATACCCTGCCCTTAGGTACAACAACATAATAGAGCTTGAAGACATTTCATTTCTTCCTGCAACATCTCAAATTAGTATGACCCTTGCAGACCCTGATCTAGATATTCAGGCTTCAGAGCTTTCTCTATCCATTATCAGTGATCAAAATAGTTCCGTAACATCTTATTCAAGCGTACCAACTAATCTTACAACATCAACCATAACTGTTGGAAGCTCAACCGGAACCCTTTTAAAGTTTGGAATCAATATAACAGGAGGATATCATGACGGTGATGAGGTGATTAAAATAACAGACACAAGTACCCACACAACAAATCAATCAAGTACTACATCTTCTGGAACAACTTATTACGATGATTACTATTATCCAATTTATCTCACCGTTGATACTTATTCAATGATGGAAAACACTAATGTTTATGAACCAACAATTGATGGTTATATATTCCTTGGAGACTATCAAGGAAAACTCTTCTTTGTCTCAGCCACTTCCACAGGAGTAATTAGTTCAGACACATGGGCTAACCAAAAAGCAAAAGCACAAACCGCACTTGCCTCTATAACTTCAGTAGGTACGCTTGCTGTAATTGGTGACACGAATGAAAATGCTGCCCTTGGTGGTATGATAGAGCACTTTAGAGAATGGTATGGCACGGAGTGTCTTACAAGTCAAGAATCTAACACCATAGGATGTAATTCTTCTAGTGCCAGTTTAAATGAAGCTTGGATAGGAGTTTATAAAGCTAGTGATGGTTCAATTAAAAATGAATATGGTGGTTTAGCGCAGAGTTATCTCCCGTGGAGATCTGATCATCCAACAGGGTCAAATCAAAATGCAATCATGTTTACCCAAGACGGAACAAGTCAAGGATTTTCTTCAGAAAAAAATTATTGGACAGATGAGGGTGAAAATGATTCTCATCCAGCAATTATGGAACTAAGATCTTTTGGTGCAACTGAAAATGTTACTTCTACTCTTACCATTAGGGAAAGCTCTTATCAGTCATCAAATAGCCTTTTACAACGAATCATTGAAGTCGAGCCAAATTCTCAGGATAGCTGGAGTATAACAGGTCCAGATGCTTCTGCATTTACCCTTCAGGGAAGCCAAACAACAAGTAGCAGTAATGTTGTTCTAGTGCTTCCGCCAAAAGATTATGAAAATCCTACTGATGCAAATGAGGACGGTGTCTATGAATTTGAACTTGTTGCAACTTATCCTTATAACATTGTTAGAAAATTCCAACTAAGAATTGGTATTAATGATTATGATGAGAATCTTCCGCACATTGAACACATAGAGGTTACCCCAAACAACAGTATAATTAAAGTTCATTTCTCAGAGCCTGTAACTTCAAATGCTTCAGGTACTATCGCTAACATTGCAACTGGATCATTTAGTTATTCTATCTCAGGGGGAACAGCTACTTTAACCACTGCTAATCCAACAAGCGTTTCAGTTAGCGGAAGTGTTCTATCACTTGGTTTATCTCTTGTTAGTAGTGCTACAGGTAATGAGATTTTAACTCTTGGCATAGCAACTAATACGCTTTATGATCTTCAAGGAAATCCCGTTGCTTCAAATCAAACTACTAAGACTGTTAAACTAAGAGATCAAATAGCGCCAAAATTTACAGGAATTTATTTAAATCAAAACAATAGTGCTGTTGCTGTATCTTTTAGTGAACCACTTTCTGCATCCGCTAGTGGTGTAACGGCTTTAAATCCAGGAAATTTCCGTTTAACTATAAATGGTGGTACTGCAACGCTAGGTAGTACTACGCCTACATCAGTTTCTGTGATGAACAGTAATCTAGTAAGTAGTTTTGCTGTTGTCTCTGGTACTACAATACCTGTCAGTAATACTTATGTGCTTAGCTTTACACTCAACGGAAGCATAAACGGCAGTGAAATATTAACGGTTAGTCCAACAAGTTTAAATGCTAACTCTGCTGGCGCGATCTTTGATCACTCAGCGAATCTTTTAGGTGTAAATCAAGTAAGTAATACCATTAGACTTGTCTATAGGAATGTTCCAAATAATGTTCCAATCAATGGGCTTATAGCTTATTATCCATTCCAGAATCAAACGGCTAATGATGCCAGTGGAAACAGTAATCACGGAACGATAAATGGAGGAGGATTAACATCTACAAATCGAACAGGTAATAATAAAGCTTTTGAATTCGATGGATCAAATGATTACATAAGCTTACCGTTTACTTATACTGCTCTACCAATGACTATATCTGCTTGGATCAACGCAGATGTAACTAGCGGCGAACGATCAATTGTAGACTCAGATATTTCAGGTTCTTATGGCACGAGTTTAATTACAGGCTATACCAATGGTGATAACACAATTGATATTGAATATCACAACGGATGGTATAATTCCCCAAAAACTGTTGTTGCTAATCAATGGATGCATCTGATTGGAGTTTTTGAAAGTGGAAAAGTTACCCTTTACGTGGACGGTGTTTATATTGGTAGCAAAACATTTAGCCAAGGAGGAAATGAAGGAGGTAACTTTAGAATAGGACGTCACAATCAAGGAGATCCACAATGGTTTGACGGAGAAATTGATGATGTAGCTCTTTGGAATAGATTATTAACTGCTGAAGAAATTGGTAGGCTTTCACCACCTGCGATTTCAGAAGTATCTATTAAGCCTAAAGATGTTCATCCGGCATCAACTTCTAGCAATACAGTGAAACATACCATTGAGGTCAAGTTTAGCAAACCTGTTTCAGGTAGCTCTAGTAATACAGGTGCTAGCTTAAATGCTAATGATTTCTCCCTGTCAGTTACTTCGACTACCAGTTTAATAACCATATCATCTCCACTAAATATTAATGGAAGTGGTGATACTTATTATATAGATTTCAACGTCACAGGAATAACCACAGGTCTAGAAACACTAACAGTTAATGTAGTTTCAAATACCATATTCGATGAGTTCGGAAGCCCTGTTAGTACTGAACAGAAAAGTAACACAACTAATCTACTAAATACACCGCCATTTTTATTAAGCACAGAAATTGATTCTAATAATGCACATGTTAAGGTAAGCTTTAATGAAAGCATATTTAGCGCAACAGTTAGTGGCGGATCGGTAACTAATATATCAACTCCAACTACCTCAAACTTTAGATATGAATTACAGGGAGGGACAGCAACTATCTCAAGTGTAATACCTTCATCGCTTGTTGTTTCAAGTACACCGGGAATTTACTTCCTCGGACTTAGCCTAACCAGTACACCAACAGGAGGAGAGAAATTACGGGTATATCCAAATACTAACAATAACCCTGTAGATGATAAGGGAGCTCCATGGAAGCTTTTAGGTAATGTAAGTAATACAGTAGATCTGATTGATAGAAAGCCACCGTTTATCAAAGAGGCTATGGTGATCTATGCGCAAGTTCCAAGGGCTGATGCTTCGAACATCTCAAGTGCTCCGGTATCAACTACAAGTATTGCTTTTAACGCTTATTATGATTTTGAGACAGGTAATCTCTTTACGCAAACTGGTCAAAATCCTGGAACAAACTTTGATTTAAAATTTGCTTATAATAGTACTACTGCAGTTGGTGCTAGAATGTTTTGGAATGAAGCAGCGGCCAATATGGCTCTTGTTTATGACAAGGGATTTGATGTGCTTAAAAGCTCAGACATTACTCTTTATTATTACTGCAAGACCATTGGTGATGATGACGATGATTGTGAGAATGTGGATACTCAACCAACAAACTTTACAGGGATTATTCAAACAAATGAAGGAAATTATTTTGCTGTGAAGTACTTAAGCGAGTCAAGTAGCGCTGTAACCTTTAAGTTTAAAAAGTTGAACGATGAAGGAGTATTTACAGGAACATCAACCTTTACTCTTGAACTAGAGTTTAGTGAAGCGATTTATTCAACAAATACATCTAGTGGCAGTCTTGCGCCTAATAACTTCTGGCTTTCTACATCAAGTGGTACTGCTAGTTTAATTTCTCCTAATCCTGTGAACTTATCGAGCAGTGACGGAGCTTCATCAAATGCGATGAATGGGCCTTACTTTAAATTTGATTTCAACGTTAAAGGATCAGTTGATGGTAGTCAAACCATTACCATAACACCTTCTCCTACACTTTATGATGCGTTAGGAAACCCAACCAGTTCAACAGACTCAATAACGATTCCTTTAGCTCCTGATGATGATGGAGACGGGGTAACAAATTTATTTGACAGATGTCCTGGAACAAAACAAGGAGAGGGGGTTGATCGATTTGGATGTTCTGCTTTCCAAAATGATGGCGATGGTGACGGGGTTCATAATGATTTTGATTTCTGTCCAGATACTCCACCAGATACTAAGGTAGATAGAAGAGGTTGTGCTCCTTTTGAAGTAGATACTGATGGAGATGGTGTTCCTGATGTTAAGGATAACTGTATAGAAATCCCTAATCCAAAACAATTTGATTACGATGGAGACGGTTTTGGTGATGCTTGTGACTTTGATCCTGTCATTGATTGGATTACTCTAGAGGTAGGCGAAGATGCTCCAGTGGGAACTGTTGCTGCTATCTTTAGAGCTTATGATCTTGCCGATGGCCTTGTCAATGTTAAAATAGAAGATGAGTCAGGTCTTTTTGCGATTACTAGCAATGTTTCTGGAACACAGGTTTTAGGCACTATAGAAGTAATTGGCGAGTTAGACTATGAAAAAGCAACATTCCATGAGGTACTAGTTATGGCTACTAATGCAACTGGTTACTCAGAAAAAATTATCCGTATCAAAGTTGCTGATGTTCCAAATACAAGATATACAGGTCGTTTCTTTATCTCTATTTTTGATCTCTCAAATGAAGACGAAACGCAAGGAGCAAAAGTTGATTACAAGAGATACTTTAATCCATTTAACAGAGGTGTTGGTAAATGGAAGATTAAAAAGAAAATCTCTGGAGGTAATGATAAGCATTTATTTACCATCAGAACTCCTGGTGGTGGTGGAATAGATAAAAGGGATGAAGACGAAGGAGAAGATTATCTAGACTTTATTAATCCACCGGATTATGAGAACCCACAAGATCATAACAAAGACAATATTTATGAGGTTGATGTAGAATATATAAACACTCAAGATGGTGCTCCAGAAGTTCCTATTCCAGTGACTCAGTTCCAACTTCAAGTTCCCGAGGGAGAAAGCACTGCCATTGAGCTTCAATCAAGACCTGCACTTCCAACAGATGATACTGATGGAGATGGAGTACCTGATATAATTGACAACAGTCCTGTTGTTGCTAATCCAGATCAAACCGATCTTGATGGTGATGGTATTGGTGATGTC
>JAQWON010000101.1 GCA_029245825.1 Flavobacteriaceae bacterium | reverse complement strand
CAATCATAGCTTTATCATCTCCATAATTTCTGTCTCCATGCATTTCTAAAAAAGTTTTTCCGCAAATAGCATCGATATAATCTAGTGTATATGGTCTTGATGGGTGTCTTGAAAGCTGAACTCTTTGCCAGGCACTGAGATTAGAATAAACCTTGCTCATTGTTTTCTCTAGTTTTCCTTCGAGCAGTTTACAGGTCTTTGATACATCTACATTACTTTGCTCACCTAATGTTTTGCATTTTTGAATCTGCTCATTTAATTCTTTTATTGGTGATTCGAAATCTAAGTACTCCATTTCTTATAGTATAAAACAAATTTATAAATTAAAATGAACTTTATCGTCTTGATTTTAAAAGTAAATAAATTGACAAAAGACCAAAAACAAATAGTGGTAACCAAGCAGCTAAAGCAGGAGAAAATGTTGATTTATTAACCAGAATACCAAAAACCTTATCAAAAAATATATATATAAAACCTAGGGTTATACCAAAAGTTAAATTAATTCCCATTCCACCTCTTCTTTTAAAAGAAGATACAGATACAGCAATTATAGTCAATACAAAAGATGAAAGAGGCAAACTCCATCTTTTATGACGAACTAATAAATGATCATTTATTAAGACAGACCCACTAAGACGTTCTTTTTCAATAAATTTATTTAATAAGCTATAAGTTAGGGTTTCTGCTTTATATGTAACAGGGGAAAGATTTTCTATTTTAAAATCAAATATTGTATCAATTCTTGATTTCGAAATATGCCTCTCATTATCTTTATTAAATAGTCTTTTAGTATAGCCAAAAAGTCTAAAATTTTTATTCTCCTCAATCCATCGAATACTGTTTGATAAAATTTTAAATTTTAACTTATTATCCTCAAAATGTTCTAACGAAAAATTTGTTCCTCTTTTTCTAACAGGGTCATAATTGCTGACAAAAACATATTCATTTTCATTAATTTTTTTAAAAAGATCTGTTGTTCTTCTTTCATTCTTCTTCTCAATATACTTGAATCTAAATTCATTAAATCTTAAACTTGATTTGGGTATAATAAACATTCCTGCTAAAAAAGAAAAAACAGCAATTATTGATGCTGAAATAATATATGGCCTTAAAAACCTGGAAAAAGAAATACCTGAACTTAATACGGCAATAACTTCAGTGTTATTTGCAAGTTTAGAAGTGAACCAAATAACAGCTAAAAAAAGAAAAACAGGAAATAATAAGTTTGCAAAGTACCATACAAAATCATAATAATAATTAATGATATCATTAAAAGGAATTTCTTTCTCTTTAAACTTGTCAATTTTTTCAGCTAAATCAATCATAACTGCAATAGGTATGAACAATGATAGCATAGTCAAAAAAGTAAATAGGTATTTTTTTATTATATATTTATCAAAAATCTTCATCTATATTTTTTGATTCATTTTTTTTATCATCTTATTCTTCCAGCTATTAAAATTTCCTTCTAAAATATGTTTTCTTGACTCTCTCATTAACCACATATAGAAAGATAAATTATGAAGAGTAGCTATCTGTTTTCCTAAAATTTCATTAACTGTAAAGAGATGTCTTAAATATGCTTTTGAATAATCTACATCAACAAAACTATAATTAAATTCATCAATAGGAGAAAAATCATCCTCCCATTTTTTGTTTTTTATATTTATTATTCCATCTGAAGTATATAAAGTTCCGTTCCTCCCATTTCTTGTTGGAATCACACAATCAAACATATCAACTCCTTTTGCTATGCACTCCAATATATTTGTGGGAGTTCCAACACCCATCAAATATCGAGGTTTATCTTTTGGTAAAATACTGCATGTTAATTCGGTCATCTCATACATCTCATCTATTGGCTCTCCTACTGAAAGTCCACCAATTGCATTACCTGGCAGGTTTTTTTTAGCAACATATTCCGCTGATGATGCTCTTAGGTCTTTATATATACCTCCTTGGACAATTGGAAACAAAAATTGTCGATAACTATATTTAAATTTTTGTTTTTTATTTTCTTCGATACACCTGTCGAGCCATCTATGCGTCATGTTTGTTGATGCTTTTGTTTTTTGGTATTCAAGAGGATATGGAATGCATTCATCAAATGCCATAATAACATCTGCACCAATTTGATTTTGAATGTGAATTGCTTTCTCTGGAGTAAATAAATGATAAGAACCATCTATATGAGATTGAAAATTAACACCTTCTTCTGAAATTTTTCTGTTGTTGGACAAAGAATAGACTTGAAACCCTCCTGAATCAGTTAAAATAGGTCTGTCCCATTGCATAAACTTATGCACCCCACCAGCTTTTTTCATTATTTCTACCCCAGGTCTTAAATACAAATGATATGTATTGCCTAGAATAATACTAGAATTAATGTCCTTTTTTAGCTCTCTTTGATGAACTGTTCTAACATTTGCATTTGTTCCAACAGGCATAAAAACCGGAGTTTGTATTTTACCATGGTCGGTTATTATTTCACCTATGCGAGCAGATGATTTTGAATCATTATGAAGTAATTTAAACATAAAAAATTTTGATGATATAAAAATAGGAACACTTTAAACTGAAAATACCTTCATTAAAAAATAAGTTGTTAACAAGAAATAATATGATACTTGATAAATGATTTAAATATCCTTGTAGCTTTGTTTCTAAATCTTAAATTTGTTATATCAAAAATGAAAGAAAAAACTAAACTTCAAAAACTAATCTTTCAAACAAGAAGAGATATTCTAAGAATGGTTAATAATGTTAATTCTGGGCACCCAGGAGGATCATTAGGTTGCACTGAATTTTTTATTGCTTTATACCATGAGATAATGGATGTAAATAAAAATTTCACTATGGATGGTAAAAACGAAGATATTTTCTTTTTATCAAATGGACATATTTCACCAGTTTTTTATAGCACATTAGCTAGAAGAGGTTTTTTTCCTGTTTCTGAGTTAAGCACTTTCAGATTAATTAATTCAAGACTTCAAGGTCATCCCACAACTCATGAAAGTTTACCTGGTATAAGAATAGCATCTGGATCCCTTGGTCAAGGGCTCTCTGTTGCATTAGGGGCCTCATTATCAAAAAAAATAAACAATGATAATAAGTTGGTTTATGTTTTATTAGGAGATGGAGAGCTTCAAGAAGGGCAAAATTGGGAAGCTGCTATGTTTGCTTCTGCAAATAAAGTAGATAATATTATTGCAACCGTAGATTTAAATGGAAAACAAATAGATGGAAGCACTGATGAGGTGTTAAATTTGGGAGATTTAAATAACAAATTTTCCTCTTTTGGCTGGGAAGTTTTGCAACTTAAAGAAGGGAACAATATTGAGTCAATTATTAATATATTGAAAAAAGCAAAAACATTAACAAAAAAAGAAAAACCCATAATTGTTTTAATGGAGACTGAAATGGGAAATGGTGTTGATTATATGATGGGGACACATGAATGGCATGGCAAAGCTCCCAATGACGAATTACTTGTAAAAGCTCTAGATCAAAACCCTGAAACTATTGGTGATTATTAATTTTATTTCTTATGAATAAATTTGAAAATACTGGGTCCAAAGACACAAGGTCAGGATTTGGATCAGGACTTTTGGAATTGGGGAGAAGCAATCCTAATGTAGTTGCTTTATGTGCTGATCTAACAGGATCTCTTAAAATGGATGGTTTCATGAAAGAAAATCCAGAACGTTTTTTTCAAGTAGGAGTAGCTGAAGCTAATATGATTGGCATTGCTGCTGGTCTTACAATAGGGGGTAAAATCCCTTATACTGGTACATTTGCAAATTTTTCTACTGGCCGTGTTTATGACCAAATTAGACAGTCTATTGCTTATTCAAATAAAAATGTTAAGATCTGTGCTTCCCATTCTGGTATAACCCTAGGAGAAGATGGTGCAACTCATCAAATCCTTGAAGATATAGGTTTAATGAAAATGCTTCCAGGTATGGTAGTTATAAATCCTTGTGACTATAATCAAACCAAAGCAGCAACAATAGCTATTTCCAAACACTATGGGCCAGTTTATCTTCGTTTTGGCAGACCTTCTGTTCCAAATTTTACAGATCCTAATTTAAAGTTTGAAATAGGTAAAGGGATTATTTTAAATCCTGGAAGTGATGTTACAATTATAGCAACAGGACACCTTGTCTGGGAGGCATTAAGTGCTGCTGAACATCTTGAAAAAAATGGTGTCTATGCTGAGGTTATAAATATACACACAATAAAACCCATCGATAAAAAAATAATTCTTAATTCAGTAAAGAAGACAAAAGCAATAGTTTCTGCAGAAGAGCACAATTATCATGGAGGTTTGGGAGAAACTGTTTCAAGAATCCTTTCCCAGAATTATCCTGTGCCTCAAGAATTTGTTGCTACTAATGACACCTTTGGTGAATCTGGAAAACCTGCAGAACTCATGGCAAAATATAGACTTACTAAAGAAGCCATAATAGACTCATGTGAAAAAGTTATTAGAAGAAACTAGTTAAAATTTATTTTTCAATTTTACTGGTCTGAATCCAAATAGTCAGGAATGCCATCATTGTCTGAGTCGTCAGGAATACCGTCATCATTTTGATCATATTCATTAGATGTTAAAATACCATCTCCATCATCATCTGTGTCAAATAAATTGTAAATACCATCATTATCAGTATCATCATTTAATGGATTATTATCTTTATTAACATCCTCATCTATGGATAAAATTCCATCTAAGTCATGATCTGATTGATTAACCAAATAAAGAGAAACAGAAAAAATAAGAGGTGAATAAGCTGGTATTGAACCAGTATTATTTGAATAATATCCTAAACTTGATGGTATAAATAAAATACCTTGTCCGTAATCTTTAAAATCAAATGTCCCGTCAGCCTTAATTGAAAAAGTACCATCAGATAACTCTGGGAGAACCTCTCTAAAACCTCTTACAACAGAAATTAGATCAAACCAAACTGGATAGACTTTTTCATCAAACTTTACTCCATTTAATAAGATTCCTTTATAAGTAACAAATGTCGAATCTGCAACAGATGGGCTAACACCCTTGCCTTGCCTAGAAACTAAATAATATAGGTCCACATTGATTTTATCATCTCCATTTATAAGTTCAATTGTTTTTTTTGTAACCTGATCAATTAATGGTGTCTTATTTATATTATCTTCAGTAATGGTATCTAGTTTAATTTCTATAGGATATTTATCAGGGTTTTTTTCAAAATCATCATAGTTATAAAAATGTGTTTCTAAATATTCAATTAATGCTGAATTATCAGCTATAGTCTGCTCCGATAAATCCCTGATTTCTTCAACTTGATCTGGATTGTCTTTTTTACATCCAGAAAACAATACCAAAAATGTGATGAAAAAATAATTTAGATTTTTAATATAAGTTTTCATTATTATTACAAAAATACGATTTTACTTTATTTTTGTATCTGATATATTATTATTAAATGAGAGTCGATATACTTTTGTGGAGTTTAAGATATTTTAAATCTAGAAATATTGCGAGTCAAGCCTGCAAAAGTGGTAGAATTAAAATTCTTGGTAAATCAATCAAACCATCAAAAGAAATTTTCATCGGTGACAAAATATCAATTAATAAAAATAAAACATTAAAAGATATTACTGTTTTAAAATTGCCAAAGAAAAGAATTGGAGCAAAAATTATTGATTTACACAGAAAAGAAGAATTAATTATTAAAAATAGTTCTAAAATTAATGACAAAACAATTTCAATTAAAAGAATAAAAGGCAGCGGTAGACCAACAAAAAAAGAAAGAAGAGAAATTGATAAATATTCTGTAAAATGACTCTCTATTTGTAACTTGTTGCTTGTTTACTATAAAATCAGCTAAAATGAAATTAGATTCAAGTAAGATAATATTAAAGTCTTCTGATATAAGCTATACTGTTAGAAGGATTGCTTATCAAATTCTAGAAACAAATCTTGAAGAAGAGTCCATAATTTTAGCTGGAGTATATAAAAATGGTTCAGTTTTTGCTGATAGAATAAAAAGTGAATTAAAAAAAATTTCGCCTGTTAAAATTGAATTAATTGAAATTACTATTGACAAAAAAAATCAACAAAGCGGAATAAAAGTTACAGGAAATATTGTTTTTAAAAACAAGTCTATTGTTGTTATTGATGATGTTCTTAATACTGGAAAAACTTTAATTCATTCAACTAATTATTTTCTTTCAAAGGGCCTTAAAAAAATTCAAACTGCCGTTTTGGTTAACAGAAATCATAAAATTTATCCAATTAAGGCTGATTTCAAAGGAATCTCACTATCTACGTCAATAAAAGAACACATATCCGTAGTTTTTAATAAAAATGAAGGAGTATATTTAAGTTAATAAAGCTAAAATATTTTTTACGATTTCTGAAATTGATTTATCATTAGTATCTATTTGGTGAGTTGATTTTGAATAATATGGCATACGTTCAAACAAATGCTTAGAAATAAATTTCTCCATAGACTTAAACGAATCAATGTGAGAGATTAAAGGTCTTTTTTTTCTTTCAATAAATAATCTTTCCGACACATTTTTTGGAGAAACTTTTAAAAAAAAGGTATATACATTTTCTCTAGACTGGAGAAGTTTCATGTTGTCAGAATAACATGGTGTACCGCCTCCAAGTGAGACAATAGAATAGTTATTTGAGTTTATAATATTTTCTAAATAAAAACGCTCTTTCTTTCTAAAGTAAACTTCTCCATATTTATCAAAAATAGTTTTTATTGTCATTTTTTCACTTTTTTCAATCAAATTATCGAGATCAATAAAAGGTTTTGATGTTTGTTTGGAAAGTTCAATGGCAACTGAAGTTTTACCGGATCCCATATAACCTATTAAAACAATAAAAAAAGACAATTTTGTAAAAATAAAGTAGCACAAAATTACATAAATAACAGGTGAAAAATAAATTATTGATCCTATATTTGCAGCTTTAGACCTGGTAGCTCAGTTGGTAGAGCATCTCCCTTTTAAGGAGAGGGTCCTGGGTTCGAGACCCAGCCAGGTCACAAATGCGCATGTGGCGGAATTGGTAGACGCGCTAGGTTGAGGGCCTAGTGGGGTTATATCCCGTGGAAGTTCGAGTCTTCTCGTGCGCACTTACCTAGAAATCAAATCCATTTTATTTAATTTATTTTGAATCAAATTTTAGTACTTTTATAATGATTATTTTTTTAAATGAAAGAGGTATTTGATCTAGTTTCTTTTGATTGCAGCAAACTTGTAACCAGAAGTTATAGCACCTCCTTTTCAATGGGCACATCACTTCTTGGAAAGAAAGTTAAAAGACACATATATAATATTTATGGTTTTGTTAGGTTTGCTGATGAGATAGTTGATTCCTTCCATAAATTCAATAAAAAAGATCTGCTGGATAAATTTGAAAATGATCTTTTCTATGCAATGGAAAATAAAATAAGTTTAAACCCTATTCTTAATTCTTTTCAATTCACTGTAAATGAAAATAATATTGAAATTGAATTAATTAATTCATTCATGAAAAGTATGAGACTTGACCTTCACAAAAGTTTATCTAAAACAGAGTCTGAATATAAAAAATATATCTATGGCTCAGCTGATGTTGTAGGCCTAATGTGTCTGAAAGTTTTTGTTAGGGGTGATATAAAAAAATATAATCAGTTAAAAGCAAATGCAATGGCTCTTGGAAGTGCATTTCAAAAAGTTAATTTCCTAAGAGATCTTAAGACAGACTCTGAAGTTTTAAAAAGAAATTACTTTCCTAATGTTAATGTTTCAAACTTTGATGAAAAAACTAAACAAAAAATAATTGTAGAGATAGAAAATGATTTTAAAAATGCACTTGAAGGAATCAATAAGCTCCCTGACGATTCAAGATTAGGTGTTTACACTGCTTATAAGTACTATAATAAATTACTATTAAAACTAAAGAGAACCCCGTCTCTAAACATTAAAAAAATTAGAATTAGAATACCTAATTATCAAAAATTTGGTGTTCTTGCCAAATCTTACCTTAAATTTCATCTAAAACTTATATAAATGAATATATTAATATGGATAGGAATTGTAATTGGGACTTTTATTTTTATGGAATTCAATGCATGGTTCATGCATAAATACATAATGCACGGGTTTTTATGGACACTACACAAGGATCATCATAAAAAAGATCATAAGTCTTGGTTTGAACGAAATGACACATTTTTCTTATTCTATGCTGTTTTGAGTATAAGTTCATTTTTTTTATGGGAAACCGGTACTTTATCAATGGGGCTTCCTATTGGAATTGGTATTTTTTTATACGGGCTAACATATTTTTTAGTACATGATATATTTATCCATCAAAGATTTAAATTTTTTAAAAAAACTAATAATAGGTATGCTAAAGCTTTAAGAAGAGCTCATAAAATTCATCACAAAAATATATATAAAGAAAAGTGTGAGTGCTTTGGAATGCTATGGGTTCCTTTAAAATACTTTAAAGATTAATTTATTTATTTATTGACCCACTTGTTTTTAAAATTACAGTTTTTATAGTCAGAATTAATGTTAATGTATGTGGATTCAATTTTTTCATTCATCCATTTTTTTATTTTAGAAACTTGCTTTTCTTTCAGAGCAAGTTCTTTTATTTTAGTATAGTCTTTGGAGTATTCAGCTTTATGTTCGTTAAACCTATTTGTTACTTTAAGAATCTTATATTTCTTTAATCCTGAACGATCTTCCTCAAGAAAAGGAGCAGATATTTGATTGTCTTTTAATTCTCTAACTTGATTGTAAAGTAAGGGGTCCATCTTAGTTAATTCAAATCTTTTATCTCCTGTTGCAGGATTTATCAGAGCTCCACCATTCAATCTAGTTTCTTTTTCACTTGAAAACTGATAAGCAGCAGCTTCAAAAGTAATCTCACCATCATTTATCCTTGTTCTTAAAGTATCAATTGTTGCCCTAGCGTTATCTAAATCAGAAACATCAATCTTTGGAGTGAGCAAAATATGTCTAATATCTATTTCTTGTCCTCTAATTTTATCTACAACTAAAATATGCCACCCAAAATCTGTTTTAAAAGGCTCAGATATTTCTCCTTCTTGCAATGCAAATGCAACATCTCTGAAATCTTTTACCATTCTTGGTCTCTTTCTGTTCAAAGTATATTTACCTCCATTAGATCTAGATCCAGGATCCTGTGAGTAAAGAATGGCTTTAGATGAAAAACTTAGACCTCTCTCTTCTACATCAGACTTAAAAGATAATAATTGGTTAATTATTCTTTTTTCTTCCTGCTCAGATACTTTTGGCTGAATAACAATCTGTGATATTTCTAATTCAGTACCAAATACTGGTAGATCTATTTTAGGAATTGATTCAAAAAACTGCCTAACTTCCTCAGGTGTTATCTCAACATCATCAACTATACTAGTTTGCATAAGTGAAGAAAGTCTTTGTGTTTTATTTATTTCGAAAAGTTCTTGTCTAAAAGAAATTTCAGTAGATTTTTTATAAAATTCAAGTACTTTTTCAATACTTCCTAATTGTTCTATAAAATATGAAATACTTTGATCTACATAATCATAGACTTCCTGGTCACTAACTTCAATACTATCCTGAATAGCATGATGAGCGTATAATTTATCTTCCATCAATTTACCCAATAGCTCACATCTTGTTATACTCTTTGTTGAAACACCTTGAGATTCTATTTCAATCATCATTTTGTCAATATCAGAGTCAAGGATAACATAATCCCCAATAACAGATGATACACCATCTATTTTAATTCTTTTCTCAGTGGCCTGAGAAAAAACAAACTCGTTAAAAATTAATAAGGGTAATATGAAAATACTAATCCATAATTTCATACACTTGAAACTTTTTGGTTTTAATTGCATCATTTAGAATTTCATTATTAAAATTTTCTATCAAATCAAGTTTTCTTTTGTTTAAAACTATATTTTCTACTATGTTTTTAACATAAGAAAATGGAGCAAGTTCATTGGCTTCAATAGACTCTATAATATTAAACAAAGATAAATCTGTTTCACCTTTAATCTCAAAATATTTTCTTTTTTTTAAAAAAAAATCATCAAAATTGTCAGAATTAATAAATGAGATGTTTTTAATTAGTTCCCTTTGATTTAACCATATAGTGTCAGCCAAAAAGGAATCAAGAAACTGAAATGACAGAGAGTCAATAAATCTTTTATCTTCATTATTAAATCTTTTGAAACTTCTTGTTATTCCTCTTCTATCTACGTTGTTTTTTAGAAAATTTATGTGTTTAACCCTGTAGATTGGTTCATTTAACTTAAAGTTAGTGCTGTTTCTTTTGTAAAGGTCAAAAGTTTCAGTTGAGGTTAGGATTGTATCTAATTTTGAACTAACAACAAATTCTGTGTAATTATTTGTTATTAAATCAAATTTATAATTCTCAACAAGATCATTTATTTTAGCAAGCTTTTCCTCAGATAAATTTATTAGCGACTGTCTTAATAAAATTTGGTTAAGGGCCCATTTGTTTATATAAGAGTTAACTGCCAATAAACTATCTTTTTTTGTTTTAAAGTCATAATTAAATTTTTGAAAATCAGATAAATATAGATAATCACTATCTACTCTAGCAATAATTTCATCGTTGATATTAGTGTTAAAATCTTTACACGAGATCAAGAAAAAAACGATAAAAAAAATAATTTTTGAGTACAAAGGCTTTATTTTAAATTTAACTACAATAATGCAACGCTATATTAAAAAAATATTGTGTTATTTATAAACACTTAAACAAAATATTATTAATAAATATTATAAAACACTGATTAATAATAATTTATTATGTTAATATTTTTTTGAACAAATTAAAAATTTATGTAAATTGCATTCATTATTGAAAAGCAATGAGAAACACAATACTTATTATTTGCTTTTTTTTAGCTTCGAAATCCTTTTCTAATTATAAGGCCAATACTCCCACCCCTCTCTCCAAAACAACTTTAAATTTAGACAACCAAAATAAACCAATTGTATTGTATAAAAATGGATTTCTCTATATTAAAGAGATAAATGGCTCTGGTAAAATTGAAGTTTACACTATAATTGGAAATAAAATCTTAACTGCTAATATTCAAAATTTTCAAGATTCTAAAATCCCTGTACTACTGAAAAATCAAAATATGTATATAATAAGAATCCAAACCAGAAACCAGGTTTATACTATCAAGATTGTAGCTTAATTTAAAAGAATAGTAATGTATATCCTTTAGATATTAAAAACATCGTTTTAGAGAAATACAAAGGTTTTGAGATTGATTTAAGAAAGGTTATAAATCAAAGATTGGAATTTATTATGATCTTGATTTGAAAAATGATATTACTGATTTGGAACTGGAAATAAAGATAGACGAGGCAGGAAACATTTTTGAAGAAAAAGTAGTCGACTAATATGATGTAAAAATTTTTATAAATTTAGACATTAATATGACCTTACAATGAAAACATTTTATCACTTACTATTGATTTTAGCTGCTATTTGCGCTTGTAAAGAGGTTAATATGGAATGGGAGGATTTAATTATTAATAATTCTCTTGACGGTTGGCATATCTATCAGGATGATGGAACAAAAAAAGGCTGGAAAGTTGACAACGAAATTTTAATTTTTGATTCTTTATCGGGTCTTGAATCGGGTGAACCTGATGCTAGTCTACTTTCAAACAAGAAATATTTAAATTTTGAAATAAAATTTGATTGGAAAATTGAAAAAGGTGGGAATAGTGGTTTTATGTGGGGAGTTAATGAAGATAAAAAATACAAGTACCCATACCAAACGGGACCAGAAATTCAAATAATTGATACAGGCATCTATGACAATCCAGAAACAGTTTTAGGAGGACAGGTAGAGCTCAATAATGTATTGAGAGATGTTGAAAGTAAAAGATACTTTGTTGGATCAGTCTATGACATATCACCACCTATAAATACTTCTGCTGAAAATCCAGCTGGTAGTTGGAACTCATATCATATAAAAATTGATTATAAGAATAATTTTGGAAG
>JAQWON010000099.1 GCA_029245825.1 Flavobacteriaceae bacterium | reverse complement strand
TCAAACCCATATGATGCAAAGGGCTTATTAAAATCTGCGATAAGAGATAATGATCCAGTCATATTTATGGAATCCGAGCAGATGTATGGAGATAAAGGAGAAATTCCAGAAGGAGAATATATAATCCCTATAGGAGTTGCTGATATAAAAAAAACTGGCAAAGATGTAACAATTGTATCATTTGGCAAGATTATTAAAGAAGCCTACAAAGCTTCTGAAATTCTTGAGAAGGAAAACATTGAATGTGAAATTATAGATTTGAGAACAATTAGACCTATGGATTATCAAACTATTTTTGAATCTGTTAAGAAGACAAATAGATTAGTTATTTTAGAGGAATCTTGGCCTTTTGGAAATATTTCTACTGAGATAACTTATCAAGTTCAAAGTCATATTTTTGATTATCTCGATGCTCCGATTGAAAAAATAAATACAGCTGATACACCAGCTCCTTATTCACCCACGTTGCTTTCAGAGTGGCTGCCAAATGCAAATGACGTTGTAAAAGCAATCAAAAAGGTTCTTTATATCTAAATCAATCCTAATTTTCTATTTCTTACTGTTTATAATAAGGGTGCTATAACTAGCGCTACAACAGATATTAATTTAAGCAATATATTTAAAGAGGGACCTGATGTGTCTTTAAAAGGATCTCCAACAGTATCTCCAACAACAGCTGCTTTATGAGCTTCTGAACCTTTTCGACCATCTTCTTCAATCATTTTTTTTGCGTTATCCCATGCACCACCAGCATTGGATTGAAAAATAGCCATAAGTACTCCACTAGAGGTAACTCCGGCTAAAAGACCTCCTAACATTTCCGCACCACCTAAAAAACCTATAATTACAGGAACAAAAATAGCCATAACACCTGGCAAAATCATTTCTCTTAGTGCTGCTTTGGTTGAAATTTCAACACATTTACTATATTCCGCAACCCCGTCAGCATCATTGACTATTTTAATATCTGCTTTGGATGCTTTTGAAAGATCTGAATTATATTTTTTCATTATTGCAAGAGCCGCTTTAAGTTTTGGTAATTCATTAAACTGTCTTCTAACCTCTTCAATCATACTCATAGCAGCCTTTCCAACTGCATTCATAGACAAAGCAGAAAAAACAAATGGAAGCATTGCTCCAAGTAAAAGTCCTGTCATAACTATAGGGTTTGAAATATCAATAGAAGTTATCTCTGCAGTTTGCATAAAGGCAGCAAATAGTGCTAGAGCAGTAAGCGCTGCTGAAGCAATTGCAAATCCTTTACCAATTGCTGCAGTAGTATTTCCTACAGCATCTAATTTATCGGTTCTTTCTCTAACTTCTGGAGGGAGTTCAGCCATTTCAGCAATTCCACCAGCATTGTCTGAAATTGGACCATATGCATCAACTGCAAGCTGAATCCCAGTATTAGCAAGCATTCCAACCGCAGCAATTGCTATTCCATATAAACCCGCAAAAGAATATGAAGTTATTATCGCAATGCAAATAAGAATTATTGGAATTGCAGTAGAAATCATTCCAACTCCTAGACCTGCAATAATTGTTGTAGCTGGTCCTGTTTCAGATTGTCTAACAATTGACATAACTGGATTCTTTCCAGTAGCAGTATAGTATTCTGTTATTTTTCCAACGCACAAACCAACAACTAAACCTGAAATTGTTGCATAAAAAACACCATTTGCTGAGTAGATAAAATCATTATACTCCCATGTTTCAGGTAATAAAAAGTGGATTAGAAAATAAGTTGTAATTATCATTAAAATTGCTGAGCTAAATTCACCAATATTTAATGCAGTATGAGGATTTCCTCCTTCTTTAACCCTAACAAAAAAGGTTCCAATTATTGACATAATTATTCCAGCTCCAGCAATGAAAAGAGGCAAGATTACAGCATTTATTTCATTGCCTTGAAATTCTGAAAGGTTTAGAAAAGCAGCTCCAAGAACCATTGCGCCAATTATTGACCCGACAAATGACTCAAAAAGATCAGCTCCCATTCCTGCTACATCTCCAACATTATCTCCAACATTATCAGCAATTGTTGCCGGGTTTAGAGGGTGGTCCTCAGGAATACCTGCCTCAACTTTACCAACAAGATCAGCTCCAACATCTGCTGCTTTTGTATAAATTCCCCCACCAACTCGAGCAAAAAGGGCGATAGAAGAGGCTCCTAAGGAAAATCCAGATATTACTTTAATTACGGTGTCAACACTATCAAACAATTCCATGTAAACCAAGAACAGTGAGCTAATACCCAAAACACCTAATCCAACAACACCCATCCCCATGACAGAACCTCCAGAAAAAGCAATCTCTAGAGCTTTCCCCAAAGACTTTTGAGCTGCGTTCGTTGTTCTAACATTTGCTTTAGTGGCGACTTTCATTCCTATAAATCCAGCAAGTCCTGAACATCCGGCACCGATAACAAATGATAAAGATACCAGCCAACTAGTTCCTTCATTAATTCCCTTAATTGCTAAAAGTACTGAGGTTAAGATTACAAAAATTGACAAAATTTTATATTCAGCTTTTAGAAAAGCCATGGCTCCATCAGAAATATTTTTTGCGATTTTAGCCATTTTGGCATTACCCACTTCTTTTGATGAAACCCAACGATTTTTAATGTATACATATATTAATGCAATAATACCAGTAATTGGTATAAGGTATAAGATGTTGTCCATGATATTGAATTTATTTTACGGCAAATATAATATCTAATCTCAAATAAGATTAATAAAAGTGAACTAATCACTTATTTTATAATTTACTTTGCATTAAAGGACTGGGTTTAACCAAGCTCCACTTTATATTTATTTTATACTAACAGATGAAACCTTCAATCTAAGTAGAGTTTGTATTATAGGTATTCATAGCAAGATAAAGTGATGAAAGACCAAGAATCACCTAAGGTCTCTATGACCAATGCCATCATTTTTAAGTAGTAATTAAAGTTTAAATAAATGAGGAAATAATCACGGTTAAAGATATGATTGCGACAAATATTTTAAGTCAGTTTACTTAAAATTGGATCAAGTTTTTCCAAAACAATTTTGAGATCTTTCTTCTTTTCTACAAAATCAATTTCATCAACATCAATAACTATTAGTTTGCTTTTATCATAGGTTGAAATCCATGCTTCATAACGTTCATTTAAACGACTTAAATAGTCAATGCTAATAGAATTTTCATAATCTCTTCCTCTTTTGTGAATTTTATTAACAAGATTTGGGATGCCACTTCTTAAGTAAATTAGTAAATCAGGACCTTTTATAAGTGATTCAATTAATTCGAAAAGATTTTTATAATTGTTGTAATCTGTTTTATTCATTAGCCCCATTGAATTTAAATTGGGAGCAAAAATATATGCGTCTTCATAGATTGTTCTATCCTGAATAAAATTTTTTCTATTTCCTTTAAACGCGAGTAATTGTCTAAATCGACTGTTAAGAAAATATATTTGTAGGTTAAATGACCATCTTTCCATATGATCATAAAAATCATTCAAATATGGATTTTCAGATACATCCTCATAGTGAGCTTCTAATTTATAATGTTTTGAAAGTAATTTTGTTAGACTAGTTTTTCCTGATCCAATATTTCCAGCAACAGCTACATGCATGATTTTATTTTTGGGAAAGAAGATAAAAACTTTTTTATCTGAATACAAAACAAAATAGAACCTTTTTTTATTTTATAAAATAAAATTATATATTTGGACCCTAAAGAGGAAGGATTTGACTGATTGCAACCTCAAAAAAAAATGCTAAAGCAGTGTTGCTTTAAAATTTATATGTCAAATTCTTCGTTTAAAGCAACTTGAAATGGAATATTATTTTACATCTGAATCTGTTAGCGAGGGACACCCTGACAAACTAGCTGATCAAATTAGTGATTCTATATTAGATAACTTTCTGGCTTTTGATCTAGAATCTAAAGTAGCTTGTGAAACACTTGTCACTACTGGAAAGTCTATAATTGCAGGAGAAGTTAAAAGCAACGTTAAGTTAGATATAGAAAAAATTGTTAGGGGAACCATAAATAAAGTTGGATATACTAAAGAAGAGTATAAATTCAGCGGAAATACATGTAAGATAAATAATTTTTTACATCAACAATCAGAGGATATAAACAGGGGAGTTGAAAGGGCAATAAATGAAGATCAGGGAGCTGGCGATCAAGGGATAATGTTTGGATACGCTACGGATGAAACAGAAAATTTGATTCCACTTGCTTTAGATTTAGCACATAAGATTCTAATTGAATTGTCCCTTTTAAGGAAGGAATGTAGTCAGATTAAATATTTACGACCAGATTCAAAATCACAAGTAACTATAAAGTATGACAGCAATGGAATTCCAAAGAATATTGATACAATTGTAGTTTCAACTCAACATGATCCCTTTGAAAAAGATGATCTCAAAATGCTAAATAGAATAAAGGATGACGTTAAAAATATTTTAATTCCTAGGATCATAGAAAAAGAAAATACTAGAGTTAAATCTTTGTTTAATAATGAAATTACTTATCATATTAATCCCACAGGTAAATTTGTAATTGGCGGACCCCATGGTGATGCTGGACTTACTGGAAGGAAAATAATTGTTGACACATACGGAGGCAAGGGAGCTCATGGTGGAGGAGCCTTTAGCGGAAAAGATCCAAGTAAAGTAGATAGAAGTGCAGCTTATGCTGCAAGGCACATAGCAAAAAATTTAGTTGCAGCTGGAATAGCAAAAGAAATTTTAGTTCAAGTAAGTTATGCTATAGGTGTTTCTGCACCAACCTCTATAAATATTAATTCCTTTGGTACTTCAAAAATCAACGTATCTGATTATGAAATTGGGCAAAAAATTTTAAAAATATTTGATATGAGACCTTATGCAATAGAGAAACGACTAAAACTAAGAAATCCAATTTATTTCGAGACAGCATCTTATGGACATATGGGAAGAAAACCTATAAAAATTGTAAAATCTTTTAAGTTACCAAATGGGGAGAAATATGAAAAGGAAGTTGAGCTGTTTACATGGGAAAAATTGGATTATGTTGAACAGATTAGAAAAGAATTTTATTAATAACTAACTAAAAATATTAATTATGAGCTTAAAATTAGCAACCAATGCACTTCATGCTGGTCATGACGTAAAAAAAACACAGGGAACAAGAGCTGTTCCAATTTATCAATCCACATCATATGTTTTCAATGATTCAGATCATGCAGCAAATTTGTTTGCGCTTGCAGAGACAGGATATATTTATACTAGATTAAACAATCCAACAAATGATGTTCTTGAACAAAGACTTGCCTCTGTTGAAGGTGGTATTGCTTCAGTTGCAACAGCATCAGGTACTGCTGCAATAGCAACAACCTTTATGACTTTGTTAAGATCTGGTGATCATATTGTAGCTTCTAGCAGTCTTTATGGAGGAACCTATAATATGTTAAGCAATACTTTACCTCGTTTTGGGATTACTACAACGTTTGTAGATCCTGATGATGTAAATAATTTTTCTAATGCTGTTAAACCTAACACGAGAGCCTTTTTTGCTGAATCACTGGGAAACCCAAAGTTAGACGTTATTGATTTAGAAGGTATTAGCAATCATGCAAAAAAAGCTAAGGTTCCTTTTATTGTAGATAATACTATTGCAACTCCTGCTTTGTTAAATCCTATTAAATATGGAGCAAATATTGTAATTCATTCCCTCACAAAATATATTACCGGTAATGGAACTACACTTGGCGGTGTAATAATTGATGCTGGAACTTTTGATTATTCTAATGGAAATTTTCCAGAATTTACTCAACCATCTCCAGCTTATCACGGCTTGAAATATCATGATGCTCTTGGTCCTTTGGCTTTTATTGCTAGGGTAAGAGTTGAGGGACTTAGAGACTTGGGTAGCGCTCCAAGTCCTTTGAATAGCTTTCAAGTTATTCAAGGTCTTGAAACATTAGAGATTCGAATGAAAAAGCATTCAGAAAATGCAATTGAATTAGCTAAATGGTTAGAGAGTAGAAATGAGATAAGTTGGGTTAATTATCCTGGTCTAAATTCCTCTAAATATTATGACTTAGCATCTAAGTACCTTCCAGCAGGTAAAAGTGGAATAATAACTTTTGGACTAAAGAAAGGTTATGAAGGCGCTAAAAAAGTAGCAGACAGCACCAAAATTTTTGCTCTTTTAGCAAATATTGGTGACACTAAATCACTCATAATACATCCTTCAAGTACTACTCACTCTCAATTAAATGAAGAGGAACAAAAAAGTACTGGTGTTACTCCTGATTTAGTTAGAATTTCTGTAGGTATTGAGGATTTAAATGATTTAAAAAATGACTTAGACCAGGCTTTTAAGAAAATTTAAATTTATATGCCTGACATTAAAAAAATTAAAATATCAAAATTTACTCCAGAATCTGGCGTGAGTTCAGATATTGATATACATTTTCAGCATTTTGGACAAGATTATAATAATTCTCCTGTTGTCTTAGTAATTCATTCATTGACAGGTAACTCTAATGTTACTGGAAAATCAGGTTGGTGGAGTGAAATAATTGGTCCGGACAAAGTTATTGATACAAATTTTTTTGCTGTCTTAACTTTTAATATTCCTGGCAATGGATATAATGATTCTTTTCTCGATAATTACATTGATTTTCATACTGGGGATATTGCAAAACTTTTTTATTTAGGACTGAAAAAGCTCAAAATAGATAGATTATATGCAGTTATTGGAGGTTCTATTGGAGGAGGAATTACTTGGGAAATAGGTTGTCTTTATAATAATTTAACAGATAATTTGATACCTATTGCATGTGATTGGAAATCATCAGATTGGATTATTGCAAATACTTTTTTACAGAAGAGGTTATTAGAAAATTCTAATAACCCAATACAGGACGCAAGAATTCATGCCATGCTTAGCTATAGGACACCATTTTCTATTTGCGATAAATTTTCTGAAAAAAAGAATACTAATGGTAAATATGCTATTCAAGACTGGTTATTATATCATGGAGATAATTTATCCAAAAGATTTTCTCTAAAAGCCTACAAGGCAATGAATCATTTTTTATCAACAGTAAATGTTATTCGAGATAATAAAAGCCCTGATGAGAAACTTTCTAAAATTAATTCAAATATTCACATAATTGCTGTTAATACTGACCAGTACTTTATACCTAATAGAGACAGGGAAACCTATAAGCTTTTAAAATCTAAAAAGGCAAATGTTTTTTATCATGAAATAGATTCTATTCATGGTCATGATGCTTTTTTAATTGAAACCAAAAAAATGACAAAAATTTTAAGTAAAATCTTTAAAAGTAAACGAAATGAAAATAGCATTAGAGAGAATAAATACCGATTACCTGTTTGAAGTAGTTAATCAATCTGGCCACAGAGTTTTCCTTGATAATAAATCTAAAGAAAAAGGAACTGTAAAGGGAATCAGTCCAATGGAACTTTTATTAATGGGTTTAGCTGGTTGTAGCTCTATAGATGTAATATCCATTTTAGGTAAACAAAAGATTAATCCTACTTCTTTGAAAATGGGGGTTAATGGTAAACGTGTCGAAGGAGAAATACCTTCTTTGTTTAAAAACATAGAAGTTAGTATTTTCTTAGAAGGGGATATTCCTTCAAGTAAAGTTAAGAGAGCTGTAGACCTTTCATTTGAAAAATATTGCTCTGTATCTAAAACTCTTGAATCTACCGCTGAAATTAATTATAAGATTTTTTTAAATAATATTGAAATTTGAACATAAAAAATATTAGATAATACTTTCCAGATTAGCAAAAAGGGATTTAATTTTTTAGATTTATTTTGTCAACCTATTGAAAAGTTTTTCTAGTTTAATCTTTTTCTTTTGAATTTTTGATAAACTATCATCAAGTATAACTTCGCCATTATTTAAAATAATTACTCTATTACACATTGCTTCAATTTCTTGGAGAATATGAGATGATATGAGAACTATTTTGTCTTTCGCAAGACTTTTAATCAAATTTCGTATTTCTAATGTTTGATTAGGGTCTAGACCTGTAGTTGGTTCATCCAAAAACAAAATTTCCGGATTATGAAAAATAGATGCTGCTATCCCAACTCTTTGACGATATCCTTTTGAAAGTTCTTTTATTTTTTGCTTTTTACATTTTTCTAATCCAGTTTTATTAATTAAATCTTCCATGGTAAAACCATTTCCCTTATAAAATTGTTTACAAAACCAAAGGTATTCTTTAACGTACATTTCTTCGTATAAAGGGTTATTTTCCGGCAAATACCCAATTTTTTGTTTGAACTTATTAATATCTTTTGGTAAAGAAAACCCCTTATATTTTATTATTCCTTCCCAATCTAAAATTGAACCTGAGAGTATTTTCATTAGAGTTGTTTTACCAGCTCCATTTGGGCCAAGCAAGCCAATTATTTGAGATTTCTTAAGATTAAATGAGACTTTATTCAAAGCTTTTTTTGAGCTATATTTTTTAATTAGATTTTCGACAAATAAACTCATAGAATAAAAATAGTCTCTTGATTTTAATTTTGTCAAGTTAAAAAAAAATAATAAAAATTTGTTTTTACTAAAAGCATTTCTAAATTTGCATTGAATATGAATAACAGATATTTTTTTTACAGTGCTTTCTTTTACTTCTATTTTACCGATAGTGGTGGGACTTTGTAAAAAATGTTTATAACAAAATTATTGAGTCCTGTTCATCAGGACTTTTTTTATGAAAAAAATTGGGATACAAGGAATAAAAGGATCATTTCACCATATGGCTGCTGAGGAATTTTTCCCACAAGGGGCAACTATTATTAAGTATAGAACATTTGATGAATTGGCTAGAGGTGTTTCAAATAAAGAATGTGATCAGGCCGTTATAGCAATTGAAAATTCAATTGCTGGATCTATTTTACCCAATTATGCTTTACTTGATCAATTTGCTTTAGTTATAGTAAAAGAATTTTATTTGAAGATTGATCATAATTTAATGGCTTTACCTGGTCAAAAAATAAAAGAAATTAAAGAGGTACATTCTCATCCGATGGCTTTACTTCAATGCAAATCCTTTTTTGAAGAATTTCCACACATTAAGCTTGTTGAAAGTGATGACACAGCGCTTTTCGCAAAAGAGATTAATGATAATAAGAAGTTTAGAATGGGAGCAATTGCAAGTAAGAAGGCATCTGAATTTTTTAAATTAGAAATACTTAATGAATCAATTCAAACAATAAAAAATAATATAACTCGATTTGTATTAGTGCAAAGCAATTTTTTGAAAGGAGAATCATTACTAACAAAAGCAGCTTGGAAATTTACATTAGAGCACAAAAGAGGTAGTCTCGCTACAGTTTTAAATGTTATAAGTGATTGTAATTTAAATTTAACTAAAATTCAATCCTTACCCATTATTGAAACTCCCGGTAAATATGCTTTTTTTGTTGATTTAACATTTGAAAATGAAACAGATTATTTCAAGGCTAAATCTATTGTAGAAATAATGTCAAGTTCATTTAAAATACTTGGGGAATATAAAAACGGAAAGTTTTGAGTGCTAATAGATTAAATAATGTAAAGGAATATTATTTCTCAAGTAAACTAAGAGAAGTAGCCAGTTTAATTAATAAAGGAAAGCCCATAATTAATTTAGGTATAGGAAATCCAGATTTATTACCACCAGAAACTGTAGTTGAATCTCTCAAAAAATGTTTTGTAAACCCTAAACATAGTCAGTATCAAAGCTATCAAGGTATTCCTGAACTTAGACAAGCTATTGCTAAATTTTATCAAAATCATTACTCAGTTAATTTAGATTATAAGAACGAGATCCTTCCCTTGATTGGATCAAAAGAGGGAATTTTCCATATTTCAATGGCGTTTCTTAATCCTGGTGATAAAGTTTTGATTCCTAATCCTGGATACCCTACATATAAATCTGTAAGTAATTTAATCGGGGCTGAAACAGTTGAGTATAAACTTGAACAAAAAAATAATTGGCAACCAGATATTAATGAATTAAATAAGATTAATTTAAATAGTGTAAAACTAATGTGGATTAATTATCCAAACATGCCAACTGGAGCCAATGCTAAAGAGAACTCATATAAAGAATTAATTGAATGGGGAAGAAAAAATAAAATTATTATCATTAATGATAATCCATATAGTTTTATTTTAACCTCAAGTCCAAAAAGTATAATGTCAATTCAAGGATCAAAGGACACATGCATGGAGCTCAACTCTTTGAGTAAGTGTTTTAATATGGCAGGTTGGCGAGTAGGAATGTTAATAGGATCCAGTGATAAAATTAAGTCTGTTATCAGTGTTAAGACAAATATTGATTCAGGAATATTTTATGGAATCCAAAAGGCTGCAATTTCAGCTTTAGGGACGCCAAATTCCTGGTTTGAAAAATTGAATTATGAATATAGTTTAAGAAAGAAATTAATTTTTAATCTTGCTGAAAAAATGAATCTTAGTTATGAAACAAAAACTTCCGGATTATTTGTTTGGGCAAAAATTAAAGATTCTTTAATTAATTCTGAAAAGTTTATTGATGAAATGTTGTATGATAAAAATTTATTTTTTGCTCCTGGTAATATTTTCGGAAGTCAAGGTGAGGGATATATTAGGATTTCTCTTTGTGTAAATCAGAATGAAATTAAAACAGCCATAAAAAGATTAGAGTAATATGAAAATTGGAGTTTTTGGTATTGGATTAATAGGTGGGTCATTGTCAATTCAGGCAAGAAAGCATTTCAATGATTCAAAAATTTACGGTTTTGATTTGAGTAATAAAAATTTGAATAGAGCCTTAAAATTAGGATTAATTGATGCTGTTTTAGATAAAAATGAAATTAAGCATTTAAATCTAATTTTAGTTGCTGTTCCTGTTAATTCAGTTAAATCAATAGTGCTTGATCTATTTGATAAAATAAACAAAGACTCGTTAATAATAGATTTTAGTTCAACAAAAAGAGAAATATGTGACGCTATATCTGATCATCCAAAAAGAGATCAATTTTTGGCCACTCATCCAATTGCAGGAACAGAATTATCAGGCCCTGATTCAGATTTTGAAATTTTATTCCACAATAAAATACAAATACTTTGTGAAGCTAATAAGACAAGAAAATCTCTTTTAGAGTTTGCAACTAAATGGTTTTTAAAAATTGGAATGAAGATTCGAGAAATAAATCCAATTGAGCATGATCTTCAAGTTGCTTATGTATCTCATCTTTCACACATTAGTTCATTTATGCTTGGTAAAACCGTTATTGAAAAAAGTAAAAATGAAACAACAATTCTTAATTTAGCTGGAAGTGGTTTTGAATCAACTGTCAGATTAGCTAAAAGTTCTCCTGACATGTGGGTCCCTATTTTTGAACAAAACAGATCAAATGTAATTGAAACACTTTCTCAGTATATTGATAATTTAAATAAATTTAAAAATCTTATGGAAGAAAGCAGATATGAAGAAATCTATGAGCAGATGAAATCAATAAATTCTATAAAAACAATATTGGATGGCATAACTAATTCAGTAAAAAAATAAACTTTATTATAATGAAAAATAGTAAACAAATGAAAAAATGGCTTAGTGATTTGAATTTATCTCATCCTCTTGTAATTGCTGGGCCTTGCAGTGCAGAAACTGAACAACAAGTTCTCAAGATAGCAATTGATCTAAAAGATACTGATGTCACAATTTTTAGAGCTGGTATATGGAAACCCAGAACTAGACCAGGAATGTTTGAAGGAGTTGGAGCTATTGGATTGAAGTGGCTTCAAAAAGTAAAAGAACATACGGAATTACTAACAGCTGTTGAAGTCGCAAATTCATCACACGTAAAACTGGCTATTGAACATGGAATTGATGTTTTATGGATAGGTGCTCGTTCTACTGTAAGTCCATTTATAGTTCAAGAAATTGCTGATTCACTTCAAGGCACAGATAAAATAGTCTTAGTAAAAAATCCTGTAAATCCAGATTTGTCGCTT
>JAQWON010000084.1 GCA_029245825.1 Flavobacteriaceae bacterium | reverse complement strand
ATCAAAGGATATAGTATAAAATAAGTTAGCCTTTGCAAGAGATAAATTTTTTCAAAGATACTATATTTGTCTAGGAAATTAATTTCTAATGCTTGGACTTTCCCCTGTTTTATTCTTGATTATCTTAACTAATATAATTTTTTCTTATAAAGGTTTTAGAAATAAATTTTTCTTTGATCGTTACAAATTTGATATATTAAAATTAGACAGTGGAGATCTAGTAAGAATGATTAGTTCAGGTTTTCTTCATGTTGATTATAATCATTTAATAATTAACATGTTAACCTTATATTTTTTTGCAGATTATGTAGTTTATGGAGTAGGATGGATAAATTTTTTGATTATATATATGGTTAGTTTATTACTAGGAAATTATTTTTCTTACAAATTTCACAGAAAACAAAAAAATTATACTGCAGTTGGAGCTAGTGGAGCAGTATCTGGAATTGTTTATAGTTCTATTTTAATTTTTCCTGATATGAGATTAGCTTTTATCTTTTTTCCAATACCAATGCCTGGTTATTTTTTTGCTGTCGGATATTTAATCTACACAATTTATTCTATGAAAAGGCAAAATGATAATGTAGGCCATACTGCTCATTTTGGAGGATCAATAGCAGGTATTTTAGTTACGCTTGTAATAGCCCCTGAATTGTTTGTAAAGTCTGCCTTAACTTTGATTATTCTTATTACTACAATTCCAATTTTTTCTTACTTCATTTTTAAGAAATAAAAAAGATTTTATGGTTTACTAAGTAATTCCTCAATTTTTCGCTCAAGAAAACTTCCTCTTAAATTAGTAGATAAAATTCTTCCTTCTTCATCCAATATATATGTTTGAGGAATAAAGCTTATGTTATACAATTTAGCAATTGGATCATTCCAAAATTTTAAATTAGAAATCTGACTCCAAACGAGGCCATCATCACTAATTGCTTTTATCCAATTATTTTTATCTCTATCAAGAGAGATACCTATTATATTTAAACCTTTCCCATTGAATTTATTGTATATCCTGACAAAATTGGGATTTTCAACTCTACAAGGACGACACCATGATGCCCAAAAATCAAGAATTGTGACTTTGCCTAAAAGATCATTCATTTTGAGAATACTTCCATTGGGATCGGGACCTTCAAATCTTGGAGCTAATTCACCAACTTCTATTTTTTTCTTTGAAACATTAACTAAATTATATATGTTATTACCGGTTTTAGTATTTCTAATTTTATCATCAAGGTTATTATAGTAAATCTTTGCCATTTCCACGTCTAAATCCTTAGCACTTAAATATTTTTCTAAAAACAAGGCGCTAAAAAATGAATTGTTATGGGTTTGAATAAATTTAATTTCATATTCCTTTACTTTTTTTCTCAGATCGTTATGTTGCTCGGCAAGATCGTTCCCCAGGAGATCATCTCCTAGCGCCATAGCTCTTTCATATTCAGTTGCTATTTCATTTAATGAATTTATAAGAGACTTTGTTTCATTTTTATACAAAATATAAGAATCATTTGAGGTTGTGCCTTTAAATTCCGATGATCCAAGATCATCTTTTAAAAGTTTTGCTTTAATAGTCCCAGGTTCAACAATAAAACCCACATTTCCTTGAATCCCCTCCATGTAAAGGAAGTTAATGTCTGGTTCTATAACAGTTCCTTGAGATTCAAACCTTCCCTTTGATACAAGAATTGTATCCAAAACTATCGGTTGATTGTTTTGATCTGCTACCACTCTAAAAATTTTCTTTCCATCATCTAGATCAGTCGTTCCAATTATTTTAAATTTTTCAGATTCATCGGAGCAACTTAAAAGTAAAAATGATAAAGCTATTTGGACAAGTTTTTTCATACTCGTAAAATTACCAAATAAAGTATTTAATATGTAACATTGGTTTAAAAATAAATATACTACATTGATATCATGAAAATTAATCCACTTATTGATGAACTCATTACTCTGCTGGGTATTGAAAATATTATATATGGAAAGGATTTAGATCAAAAATACCATCATGTTTGGAAAATGGATGAACCTCTAAAAGCACTAGCATTAGTTATGCCCAAAAGCACAAAGCAGGTTTCGCAAATCATGAAAATTTGTTTTAAAAACAATCAAGAAGTTATTATTCACGGAGGATTAACAAATTTAGTTGGAGGAACTGAGTCTAAAAGACATCAATTAGTCATATCTCTTGAAAA
Source organism: Flavobacteriaceae bacterium (assembly GCA_029245825.1). GTDB lineage: Bacteria > Bacteroidota > Bacteroidia > Flavobacteriales > Flavobacteriaceae. The sequence continues at coordinate 8,990 of JAQWON010000084.1, read as the reverse complement.
GATGAATAAAATTGAAGAAATAGATCAAAAAAGTAGAACTGTAACAGTCCAATCTGGTGTTATTTTAGAAAATTTGATTAATTCTGTTTCTGATAAAAACCTTCTTTTACCGCTAAATTTTGGAGCCAAAGGGTCAGCCCATATTGGAGGTGCAATTTCAACTAACGCTGGTGGCTTAAGGGTATTAAAATATGGTATGGTTAGGCAAATGATTCTTGGCCTTGAAGTAGTTCTTCCAGACGGGAAGGTTATTTCTTCTTTAAAAAAAATAATTAAAGACAATTCAGGATATGATCTAAAACAATTATTTATTGGATCAGAAGGTACTTTAGGAATAGTTACTAAAGCAGTTTTGAAACTTATTGAAGCTCCATCAACCAGGCATTCGGCTATTTTAGGAACAAATAATTATGAGAATGTAATCAATCTTTTAAAAACTCTTGAAAAAGGGCTTGGTGGAATTCTTAGTGCTTTTGAATTAATGTGGGGAAACACATATAGAACAATGATAGAAAAATCCACTTCTCTTATTTCGCCAATTAATCAAGACTATGATTATTATGTGTTCGTAGAAACCTTGGGTAGCAATAAAGAAAAAGACTATAGTCTATTACATAATCTAATAGAAAAAGCATTAGAGGACAATATTATTCTTGACGGTTCATTAGCTGAAACTGACAAAGAACTTAATAATTTATGGCAGATTAGAGAAGATGTTTCAATACTTGATTCCAATGCTAATTATGCTCAACATTTTGATATAAGTATTCCAATACCTTTAATTGGGAATCTAGTAGACTCTATCACTAAAAATTTAAAAAAACTGTCATTTGTTCAAAATATATATACATGGGGACATGTTGCTGATGGTAATATCCATTTTATCGTAGGTAAAGAAAATAATTCTATTGATATAATTAAAAAAGTAAATGAGATTGTATACGAACCTTTAAAAGAAAATAATGGTTCTATATCTGCTGAACATGGGATTGGCCTGGATAAGAAAAATTACTTGATTAAAAGTAGGTCTAAATCTGAAATTGAACTTATGAAACAGATCAAACATCTTTTTGATCCTAAAAAAATTCTAAATCCAGGGAGAATTATATAACAATCAATTTATTATCTTTATTTATATGAAGAAATTTAATCTTTTAAGTCTATTAATATTCTGTTTGATTTTTATTCAATGCCAACAAACTCCAACGTCACAATTAAATCAGAGGTGGAGTGAGGAAAGAGCTTCGGAATGGAAGCAAGAAAATGGATGGATGGTAGGCACAAACTTTAATCCGAGTACTTCAATAAATCAGTTGGAATTTTGGCAAGAAGATACTTATGACCCAGAAACCATTGAAAGAGAGTTAGAATGGAGTGCAGAATTAGGAATGAATTTGCATCGTGTTTATTTACATAATCTACTATGGGATCAAGATTCATTGGGGTTTTTGAAACGAGTAGAAAATTATTTAGGAATAGCCGATAGCAAAGGCATTAAAGCACTTTTTGTTTTATTAGATGACTGTTGGCACCCAGTTCCAAAACTTGGAAAACAACCAGATCCTTTACCTTTTATCCATAACTCCGGATGGGTACAAGCACCTGGTTCAGCTATTTTAGGAGACAGTTTACGACATCAGGAAATAAAAAACTATATAAAAGGAGTAATGTCTCATTTTGCTGATGATAAGAGAATAGTTGGTTGGGATCTTTATAATGAACCAGGAAATGCAACACCTTTTGACCCGAGATATCCAGATAGAGGACCAGAGGTTAAAGACAAAGATATTTACACACTATCTCTACTTAAAAAATCTTTTAAATGGGCAAGAGAGGTAAATCCATCTCAACCCATAACTACTTCTGTATGGAAAGAATCGGGAGCGGATAAAGATTGGTCAAAACTAGATAGCTTATCTGACCTTTCTCGCTTTACCCTATCAAATTCAGATGTAATTTCATTTCATACCTATGGAAATATTGAGGAGATGAGACTAAGGATTGACCAATTAGAAAAATTTAACCGCCCTATATTGTGTACAGAATATCTAGCTAGGGGTCAAGGCAGTACTTTTCAAGCAATGTTACCATTATTAAAAGAAAAACAGATTTCAGCTATTAATTGGGGGTTCGTTGCTGGAAAAACTAATACTGTATTTCCCTGGTCTTCATGGCAAGAAGATTTTGATTCACTTCCTAAGATATGGCATCATGATATTTACCTGTCAGATAAAACTCCATACGATCAAAATGAAATTGATTTTTTAAAAGAAATTTTGCTAACTAATTAGTTTACTTAAAAAATCTATTCCAGTCAGATTCGCCTGCTATAAAAGCAAATGAGTAAGGACTCCCGTTTTCTAATAATTTTTGATAATATTTTTTTGCTCTTAAGGTGTCATTTTTTTCATACATATACCAGTTTGCTAACGAGTATAAAGCAACATCATCAATAACAATTTCGGATTCTTTAAGGTGACCCTTGTAGAATAAACATGATTGATAATAACTCATATTTTCTATGATATCCATTTCATTATTTACTTTATCAATTACTTTAGCAGCTCCCTCAACATCGCCTAGCTTTCTATTTATCATATATAGCCAGTGTACACTTGAAACAATATTATCGTCATATTTGTGACTAACACTTCTATTACTAAATGCCTTCAAAGCATTATTCATATCATTTATTAGATAATAAGATAAACCAATGTGATACCATATATTACCTTTAAGTGTGGTCAACGGAATATTCTTCTTATTTGGCAAACCGTCTGGTTCAATTTGATCAACTTTTCCGTTAATTAATTTAAGAGCTTTTTTAAAATCCTTAATGGCTTTATCATATTGACGAGTAGAAATGTATCTATGGCCTCTGTGGCGATAAAACCGAGCATCTTTAGGATGTCTTTTTATTCCTTTAGAATATAAATCAATTGCTTTTTGATAATAACCTAAATAAGCAGCTCTTCTGCCATACCATATTAATGATTCAGGATCATTTTGATTTTTAAAATAAATTTTTTGGGTTGCTTTGAACTGATCTAATGATTTTCCTTCTTTTAGGACAGGACTAATTAATGTATCCCCCAATAAGGTTATAGCTTCTGTTGTTCGTGAGAGTGAATAATCATTGGTTATATTTTGATTAAGGTCACAATAAATTAAAATTTGAGATATAATAATAAGATAAACATATTTTGTATTCATTTTTAGGTTCTATTATATAGTTTTAGTTATATATGTTAAACAATTAATATAATAATTAAAAATTTAAGCAGATTGATCAGTATTTTTTTAATCTATCTTATTTAAAATATGATGACACCAATTTCAATTAAAAACTTTAAAGTTATATTTGTACAACATAAATATTATGTCAGGTAACAAATACGGTAAACTTTTCGAATTAACTACTTTTGGTGAGTCGCATGGGGAGGCGATAGGGGGTATTCTTGAGGGTTGTCCTGCTGGAATTCCATTAGATTTAGAATTTATCCAATTGGAATTAGATAGAAGAAAACCAGGTCAATCATCAATTGTGACTCAAAGAAAAGAATCAGATAAAGTCAATTTTTTTTCTGGTATTTTCGAAGGTAAAACCACGGGAACTCCAATAGGATTTTCTATCATTAATAATGATCAAAAACCTAAAGATTATAAGCATATAATTGATAATTACCGACCATCACATGCTGATCGAGTTTATGATCAAAAGTATGGTTTTAGGGACTACAGAGGAGGAGGTAGAAGTTCTGCAAGAGAAACTGCATGTAGAGTGGTAGCTGGCTCAATTGCAAAACAGTTCTTAAAAAAAGTTAAAATTACAGCCTATGTTTCTTCAGTTGGAGAAATATCAGTTGACAAAGATTATAGTCAACTTGATTTTAAAAAAATTGAGACCAACCCGGTTCGTTGTCCAGATACTGAATTAGCATCCAAAATGGAATCTTTAATTCGCAAAACAAGAAAAGATGGAGATACTGTTGGTGGTATAATTACATGTGTAATTCAAAACGCTCCTGTAGGTCTAGGAGAACCTGTTTTTGATAAATTTCATGCTGAGCTGGGAAAAGCTATGTTGTCAATAAATGCTGTTAAAGGCTTTGAATATGGAAGTGGTTTTTCAGGCACTAAACTAAAGGGTAGCACTCATAATGATATATATAATAATGACGGAACAACCAAAACAAATTTTTCTGGAGGTGTTCAGGGAGGAATATCAAACGGAATGGATATTTATTTTAGGGTGGCCTTTAAACCAGTTTCTACTATAATGAAACAACAAAAAACTATAAATAAAAAAGGAGAAGAGGTTGAAATTGAGGGTAAAGGGCGACATGATCCTTGCGTTGTTCCTAGAGCCGTTCCTATTGTCGAAGCTATGGCGGCTTTGGTTATAGCAGATTTTAAATTATTAAACGAAGTGGTTAAAAACAAATAATTATTTTATGAAGAACATGGCTTTACATTGGAAAATAATGATTGGAATGATCCTAGGAGTTGTTTTTGGCATTTCATTGTCATATACAAAACATGGCCCCGAATTTATATCCGACTGGATTAAACCATTTGGTACAATTTTTATTAATTCACTAAAATTGATTGCTATGCCTTTGATTTTAGGGTCTCTAATTAAAGGAATATCTGACTTAAAAGACATTTCTAAGCTTTCTAGAATGGGAAGTAGAACCATAATAATATATATATGCACAACTGTTTTTGCTGTTTTAATAGGACTGTCTTTAGTAAACACTATTACTCCTGGTAATAGTATAAAAGAGGAAACCAGAAATGATTTAATTTTAGCTTACGAAGAGGGAGCTAAATTAAAACAAGATGCTGCAGAAGAACAGATTGAAGCTGGGCCATTACAAGCTCTTGTTGACATCGTCCCTGAAAATATTTTTGATGCTTCAACAAAGAATAAAAATATGTTGCAAGTAATCTTTTTCTCAATATTTTTTGGAATTGCTTTAATACTTATTCCTGAGAAAAAAGCAAGGCCTGTCAAAGAATTTTTTGATTCATTCAATTCCGTTATCTTAAAATTAATTGATTTTGTTATGTTGACTGCACCATATGGAGTTTTTGCTTTGCTGGCTTCGTTAGTCGTTGAATCACCTAGTATCGACTTATTTAAAGCCTTAGGAATGTATGCTGTTACTTTAATTATTGGATTATTTTTGATGATTATTGTCTATATAATCATTGTTAAGCTATTTACTAATGTAAGGCCATCATCTTTTATTAAAGGTATTGCTCCAGCTCAACTGCTAGCCTTTTCAACTAGTTCAAGTGCAGCAACATTACCTGTTACAATGGATCGAGTAGAAAACAACTTAGGAGTAGATAAGGAGGTTTCTAGTTTTGTTTTACCAATTGGAGCAACAATAAATATGGATGGGACTAGCTTGTATCAAGCCGTAGCAGCTGTGTTTATTGCACAAACTTTTGGGATGGATCTGAGCTTTGGAACCCAAATGGGAATTGTATTAACAGCTACACTAGCCTCTATTGTCGCTGCTGCTGTTCCAAGTGCTGGAATGGTAATGTTAGTTATTGTTTTGGCCCAAGCTGGCATACCAGAAGCAGGGTTAGCATTGATTTTTGCTGTTGATCGTCCTTTGGACATGTGCAGAACCATAACTAATGTTACAGGAGACGCTGCAGTTTCTATGTTGGTCGCGAAATCAATGGGCAAGTTAAAAAATTAAGCTGGTTCTAGTTTATCTATATTTACTTGAGTAGTAAACGTTCCGTAATTAACTATAGCTTTATTTTTTTCAATTGAATCAATACTTCCAACAGAAACACTATCAGGCAGTCTAACCTTATCGCCAACCTTTAAAATTACTTTTTTCTTTTTAGGAGTTTTTATTCGGGCACTTGTTTCCTTTTTTAACTTTTTTATATCATTTTGTATTTCAACTGACACTCTTTTTTTGTTTTTCTTTTCTTTTTTGACAATCTCAGCTGATTTTCTTTTTCTTTTTGAATTCTCAATTTCAATTAATTCAATAAGCTTAGCAACCATTGGCCTTTTTTTATTGTTATGAAAGTAAACTTGCGCTATATCATTAACTTTATTTCCTAAATCAATAATTTTTTTATCCTGATCCATTAGCTCCTGATAATCTAATAACTTCTTTTTAATTTTTTGATTTAGATTCTCAAGCAGCTCTGATTCTTTTTGTTTTTCAGCCTCTTTTTTCCTTAAAGAGCTTTCTGTTTGGACTATTTTAGATCTTTCTTTTTGTAATTTACTGATTGTAGTCTCAAATCTAATTTTATCTTTTTCAAGTTTCTTTTTGGCTTTATTGATAATAGAGTAGGGCAATCCGTTTTTTTGAGCAACTTCAAAGGTAAATGAGCTACCTGCTTCTCCAGTTATAAGATTAAAAACAGGTTCAAATGTATCTTCGTTAAATTGCATGTTTGCATTTTCCATACAATCCAGTTCATTAGCCAAGAGTTTCAAATTGGTATAATGAGTAGTTATCAAACCAAGAGATTTTTTCTCATAAAAAACCTCTAAAATGGCCTCAGCTAGTGCCCCACCTAATTCCGGATCGGAACCAGTGCCAAATTCATCAATTAAGAATAAAGTTTTTTGATCACATTTTTTAATAAACTCTTTCATCTTTTTGATCCGATAGGAATATGTGCTTAGTTGATTTTCTATTGATTGGTTGTCACCTATGTCAGTTAGAATTTTTTTAAAGAAGCATAATTCACTATTTGTGTCAACAGGAATTAATATGCCACTTTGGATCATTATTTGTAAAAGTCCTAATGTTTTTAAAGTAATACTTTTGCCCCCTGCATTGGGACCAGAAATTATAACGATTCTTTTTCTGTCACTTAATTTAATATCCTGTGGAAATGTAGTTTTGTTTCCCTTTTTATTTTCAATATAAAGCAGAGGATGATATGCGTTTATAAGATTTAACTCTAATTTATTTGAGAATTTAGGAAGAATTCCATTTATCTCTAAGGCATATTTTGCGCGAGCATAAATTGTATCAATTTTAATTAAGTAAAAATGATATGATTTAATTAAATCTAATTTAGGACGGAGACTATCGGTTAGATCCATTAAAATCCTTCTAATTTCTTCTGACTCTTCAAAAAATAAATTTTGAAGAACATTAGAGAGTTCAAATGTAGTCTCAGGTTCTATAAAAACTATACTTCCAGTTTTTGAGCTTCCAGCAATTCTTCCTTTAATCTTTTTTCGATGCATTGATTTTATAGCCAAAACCCTTTTATTGTCAATAACAGACTCTCTAATTCCGTCCAAATAATCTAACTTATTAAGTTTTTTAAGAGTTTCTTCAAAACTTTGCCCGATCTCTTTTTGAATAGATTGAATTTTATTTCTTAATAATTTAAGCTTTTCTGATGCACTGTTACGTATTCCTCCAAACCGATCAATTACATTGTTAATACTCTTTTTGATATCCTTATTTAGCTCAATTTCTTCTCCTATAAGAAATATTTTAGGATAATAGGTCTTGAATTTTTTAAAAAAAGAAAGTAGGTTATTGACAGTTTCAGAAGCTAAAGAAATATCATTAAAACTTTCAATTGGCAAAATGCTATTTTCTACTTCTAAGAGTCTAAAACATTTAGAAAAATCGTTAAAAAAGTGATCTGGGATAGTATTTTCGTTATCAAAAGAAGACCTATATTCAGAAACATGATAAAGTGAACGTAAAAGTTCTTCATCATTTTCATCTAATGGCCTAATATTTTGGCATTGTTCATTCCCTGTTAGAGTTTTTGCGTGTTTAGAAATCTGATTTAGTACTTCAAAAAACTCTAAATCCTCTAATGTTTTTTTAGGAATATATAGCATCCTATTTTTATTAATTTAGCTTACAAAAGTAATAAATTAGTGAAGGTTAAAATAAATCCTGAATGGAAAGAAATGCTACAAGGCGAATTCAGCAAGCCTTATTTTAAAAAACTTGTAGAATTTATCAAAGATGAGTACAGTAGAGAAAAATGTTATCCTATGGGGGGGAAGATTTTTGAGGCACTAAATCTTTGCTTGCCTAATAACATTAAAGTTGTGTTACTTGGGCAAGATCCATATCATGGGCCTAATCAAGCACATGGCCTTTCATTTTCTGTTCCTTTAGGAATATCTCACCCCCCTTCTTTAGTTAATATTTTTAAGGAACTTAAAAGTGATTTGAATATTCCTTACCCAAATGATGGAGATCTTTCATTATGGGCAAAGCAAGGGGTTCTTCTGCTAAATAGCACATTAACAGTGCGCGCAAATCAACCAGCAAGCCATCAAGGTAGGGGATGGGAGTTGTTTACAGATTTTTTAATTGAGGTTATTTCTAAAGAGATGGACGGTATAGTTTTTCTTCTTTGGGGAAGTTTTGCGAAACAAAAAATAAATTTAATTGATAATTCAAAACATCTCGTGTTGAAATCAGGTCATCCATCACCCCTAAGTGCTAATCGAGGTTACTGGTTTGGAAACAAACATTTTAGTCAATGTAATAATTACTTGTCTCAAAAATTTAAAAAGCCAATCGATTGGAAACTTTAGCTTTAATTTTTATGCGAATTAGAAACTTCGCATTAATCTTAAATAGAAGCTAGCTGCGCCTTCATTTTTTGAATCATTCCCAATTTTCCCATACGCAGATTGGATCAATAACATGATTTCCCAATTCTCCTCTAGTTCATATGTTAGTGTTGGAGCAATAACTAGAGTTTTAACTCCTCTAATGTAGAAAGCAGATAAACTGCCGTTTAAAGCTGGGTTGAAAGGACCGCTGACTTGAATGAAATAACTCCATTTAGAAGGCATTAGATTCTTAACAGAAATAGATCCTATTATGGACCGAAACAAATCATCTGATTGCAAATTTTTATTTTCTGAGTTAGTGTTATATAAAACAGATGTATTTATGTAAATCCCATTTTTAAAAAAGTAGTCAATTGATGTTGACATAGATGTT
>JAQWON010000071.1 GCA_029245825.1 Flavobacteriaceae bacterium | reverse complement strand
AAAAAACAAAAGGAGTGAAAATTTTTGCTATTATTGGTGATATTTTACTGACTAAATCTTTATTGTTAAAAATCAAATAAGAAGCAATCAAAGGAATAGCTGGAAGTCCCCAGACCACAACGTTTTCAAAATAAAACTCCTCTATGTTAAATCCGATTAATTGAAATAGGCTAATAGTAATTGCAGTAAGTAGCCCTCCTGAAATAAACAATAGCCCGCTCATAATTATTAAGTCTCCGCAGTAATGAAGGAAATCTAATCTTTTGTTGTTATTGCCCCTAAGTCCTCCTATGTATACTAATCCACAAATAGAAAGCAAAAAGAATAATGAATGCGTTGATGAAAGAAAAAATGTGTCACTATTATCACCGCCAGGAATTAAATTCAAGAAAATTATTGGAATAAATGATATTGCTAAATACATCAACCATTTATATAGGCTAAATTTATATTGCAATGATAAATAAGTAATTAAAGTTGGAAAAACAATAGTTCCTATGTTACGAGGGTAAAATAACTCAGGGTCAATATTAAATAAAAAAGGAACTTTGGCTAAAGCCCCAGAAATAAAAACTAATAATATTAAAACAATTAATTCCTGTTTACGATTTTCAATAAAGTGCAATTAAATAATATTTCTATTAAACCAATTTACAAATTAATTTGAGGGTTTTCTTTAGTGCAAGAAATAATTAAAATCGATAATTACTTTTTTTTCGCCTTTGCTGTAATTTTTATCTTTTTTTCACCATCCTCACCTACTTCTACTTCTTTTTGAATATCAATGTCTTCAATCATTTCATTACCATCCGAAATAAATATCATATGTTTTTTCCCCACTTTTATAGAACCATCCTTATGTATCATTTCGTGAGAGCTATTCTCCATAGAACAAGAATGTTTATTACCTTGTCTACCTATTAAAAAGCCAAGAATACCAAAGATTACAGAGATAAGTGTAATTGTGAACCAATTTTTATTTAGTGTTTCCATAAATGGTTTTTCACGAATATAAGAAAAATTGAGTTCCAATATATAAATGTACCTGATGAAAAACCTCTAGAGTATCAATTAATAGGGTGATCATAATTAAATATATCCCAAACTATTTTCCAAGAACCATCTTTTTGTTTTCTACTTAAAATAATCCATTTGTAAGTTCTTGTCTGAGAAACCCCATCAACAATTTTTTTGGAATCACCAGTTCCTCTAACCATTGCCCAATCACCCATAGGAAGGACTTCAACAACTGGTTCTTGCATTGTCACCTTATAATCACGTGGTATACCAAACTGTTTTTTGTAACTGTCTAAAATGGAAGTATATCCTTCAAGAATAGGGACTCCAGGTATCATATAAATAGCCTCATTTTCGTAAAGAGATGCGCACCCTACTGCGTCTTCCCTTAGCCAAGCGTCAACAAAATTATTTAGTAATTCCTTTTGCGCTTCATAATCAGCGCCTTTATTTATAAAAGACTGCCCAAAAGAAATAAGCGGAACAAATAGTAAAAGAAGTAGCTTTTTAATTTTGTTTGTATTTAAAACTAAAGATAAAAAAAAACCCTAAAGTTAATTAGAGGGATTAGACAATATACCCATATATCGAACCTCTCCCAAAAAGGAAAGTGGATTTATTTACATCTAGTGGGGTTGTTCTTTAAACTCTTGGATCAGATTTTTTAGGGTTTTAGTATCGCGCAGATAACAAAAAACATATGATTTGTTGCCAATATGTTGCCAGAATAGATAATAAAAAACCGCAACATCTTGTTTACAAAGATATTACGGTTTCTGTTGGTGGTCCCACCTGTCCTCACAAGAGGGTTGTTTCTTCACTGTAAATACTGACTTTTTATGTTTTTGTTGGTTCACATTGTGAACCTAATTCAAAATTGAAAATATTTTAGTCAAACCTGTGTTCAAGTCCTAATTGGACCTTCTGTTTCTTCTGTTAAATATAACAGAGGTTCAAAACTAATCACACTGAATTTCAAATTCTGTCCAATCTTTCCCATTTGTTGGTTGATTTGGAAAATAATAACACTTTTTAGAATTATCTGGGAAAGTTAAAGTCTTTTTAAAAGCACTTGGGATATGAGCTCCTGTAGGTAATACCTCATGATTTATATTATGTATAATCTCTACTTTTACATCAATATCTCCACTTAAAGATGTTGACCAATCTCTAATTTGTCCTTCTAGCTGAGCCCATTCATATCTATTTAGATTATAGTGTTGGAGGACACAATTTAAAAAAGAAAATGTTGCGTTCAAATTTTCTTGAGTGTTTGAAAAAGAAGCGGCGGGCGCAAGATGACCTTTATCCCAAACATTGTTATCATAGTCATCAATATTTGAAGTGAAAACGCTATCCACGGTATAAAAGTCATACCCTGATCTACTGAGAGAATTATTTACATTCCTGACCTTATATTCAATCCAATTTGGCTGTTCATATATTTCATTATAAGAAACCTTAAAAATACTTGCTTGAATTTCAAAATTAGTTCTATAATTTCTACCATTAAATAATTTCTTAGGGATAGCGTTTATAGAATCTATTTTTTGTTGAATTAAAACTAAGGACTCATAAAGAGATCCATATTGTACGTTTTGAGAATTTACACTCTCAGATATAGATGAAATCTGATTTGAAAAACTTGCCATTTCTAATGATACAGCTATTAAATCACCTCTAATATTTTTAATACTATCTTGAAGAATTTGAAAATTTTCTCCAGAAACACTATTGATATTTAACATAATCTGATCCACAAGAGATAACAAATAGTCATAATCAGAAGACTGCTGAAGTTTAATTTCAGTAATATCATTTACTAAACTATCAATTGTTTTTAGAAGGGAATCTATTCTCTCAGATTGAATTTTATTCTCCTCTTGTAATTCTTTAATATCATCTAATAAAGACTTATTGCATTGAGTAGAAAGAAAAATAATACAGATAATTTTGAAGTAAATTTTGATCATCCTAACTTCATTGGTTTATTAAATTACTAAATAATAATTATCCGACATGGTTTTGGTTCACAAATTGGTTCACATCCAATGTCTCAAAAAAATAAAACCACCATTGTCAATGACATAGAGGGTTTTTTGGTGGACCTCTCGGTCCCAGTTTCGAACTTTTTTAGAAAATTATTCTGTAAATTTGTAGTATGAAAAAAAATATACTTTTAGTTGGTGCAAATAGTGATTCTGCACAATCATTAATGGAACTTTACAGTGAAGAATACAAC
>JAQWON010000053.1 GCA_029245825.1 Flavobacteriaceae bacterium | reverse complement strand
CATCGTCAATTAATGAGTGACGTTCCCTATGGAGTTCTTCTATCAGGTGGTTTGGATTCATCTATAACATCTGCTCTTGCAAAAAAATTTGCTCCGAAAAGAATTGAGAGTAATGATAAACAAGCTGCATGGTGGCCTCAGCTGCATTCTTTTTCTATTGGCCTAGAGGGATCTCCTGATCTTTTGGCCTCAAAAAAAGTTGCAGATCATATTGGAACAATTCATCATGAAATAATATTTACAATTCAAGAAGGTCTTGATGCATTGTATGATGTGATTTATCATCTTGAAACATATGATGTAACTACTGTAAGAGCTTCTACGCCAATGTTTCTAATGGCAAGGGCAATTAAGTCTTTGGGGATAAAAATGGTTCTTTCAGGAGAAGGAGCGGATGAAATATTTGGAGGATATTTATATTTTCATAAAGCACCATCAGAAAATGAATTTCATCAAGAAACAGTCAGAAAATTATCTAGTTTGCACTTGTATGACTGTCTAAGAGCCAACAAATCGCTTGCAGCATGGGGAATAGAAGGTAGAGTTCCTTTTTTAGATAAAGAATTTCTTGATGTTGCAATGAGGTTAAATCCTAAAGATAAAATGATAAATTCAAATCGAATGGAAAAGTGGGTACTGAGAAAAGCTTTTGAAAAATATTTACCTAAAGAAATTGTTTGGAGACAGAAGGAACAATTTTCAGATGGCGTAGGATATAGCTGGATCAATCAACTAAAAAAATTAGTTGATAAAAAAGTGTCTGATCAAGAAATGAGCAAATCTTCTTCAAGATTTCCTCTTCAATCACCTAAAACGAAAGAAGAATATTTTTACAGGTCTATTTTTGAAAGTCATTTTTCAAGTGATTCAGCCGCATTAACTGTTCCATCTTTACCTTCTATTGCATGTAGTTCTCCAAAAGCACTGGAATGGGATGAAAGTTTTAAGGATAAAAACGAACCTAGCGGTCGAGCAATTCTAAATGTTCATGAAGACGCATATAAATAAAAATTTCAACTAATAAATTATTCAATTTTTTCTTCACATTTTGTGTTGATAACTTAATCTTGGCTTCAATGCTTTTAGGGCTTTAAGAGCAGTTGATTGACTATATTTGTGTAGAGCAAATAAAGTATAAAATCACAAAAAATTTTATGGCAAAAAATATAACCAATTCACAATATTCTGAAGATAATATTCTGGCACTAGAGGGAATGGAACATGTCCGCATGCGGCCATCTATGTATATTGGTGATGTGGGGATGAGAGGTCTCCATCATTTAGTTAATGAGGTTGTTGATAATTCAATTGATGAGGCTCTTGTTGGTTTTTGTAATAATATAACCGTTACAATCAACGAAGATAATTCTGTAACCACCGAAGATGATGGCAGAGGCATTCCAGTAGGTATGCACAAGAAAGAAGGTGTTTCAGCCCTTGAGGTTGTTATGACTAAGATTGGAGCAGGAGGTAAGTTTGATAAAGATTCTTATAAAGTTTCTGGAGGCCTTCATGGGGTTGGGGTTTCTTGTGTAAATGCTCTTTCTGAGTCTTTAACAGCAACTGTATACAGAGACGGCAAAATATGGGAACAAAAATATCAAAGAGGTGTTCCTGATAGCCCTGTTTCATCTATTGGCAAATCAGAGAAAACAGGAACCGTTGTGACCTTTAAACCCGATCATGAAATTTTCAAAGAGAGCAGAGAATATAACTATGAAACTTTAGCCCAAAGAATGCGGGAGTTGGCTTATTTAAATAAGGGTATAACCATAATCCTTGTTGATAAGCGAAATAAAGACTCAAATGATGAATACGTAAGTGAAAAATTTTATTCAGAGGAAGGTTTAAAAGAATTTGTAAGATTTCTTGACAGGAACAGAGAACCAATCATAGCTGACGTAATATACATGGAAGTTAATAAAAATGAAATCCCTGTTGAAGTCGCTATGGTTTATAATACTTCTTTTAATGAAAACCTCCATTCTTACGTAAATAACATTAATACACATGAGGGAGGGACTCATCTTTCTGGATTTAGACGGGGATTAACTACAACCCTAAAAAAATATGCAGATGCTTCAGGTTTACTTGATAAACTTAAATTTGAAATTTCAGGAGATGATTTTAGAGAAGGACTGACAGCAATTGTTTCTGTTAAAGTAAATGAACCTCAGTTTGAAGGACAAACTAAAACTAAATTAGGAAATAGAGAAGTTACTTCTGCAGTTTCCCAATCAGTCTCTCAAATGTTAGAAAATTATTTAGAAGAGCACCCTAATGACGCAAAAGTTATTGTTCAGAAAGTAATACTTGCTGCGCAAGCAAGACATGCTGCAAGAAAGGCTAGGGAAATGGTTCAAAGAAAAACAGTTATGAGTGGAGGTGGTTTACCTGGTAAATTAGCTGATTGTTCTGAGCAAGATCCTCAATTATGTGAGGTTTTTCTTGTTGAGGGGGATTCGGCAGGAGGTACTGCAAAGCAGGGAAGAGATCCTAAGTTTCAAGCAATACTTCCTTTAAGAGGTAAAATACTTAACGTTGAAAAAGCTATGCAACATAGGGTTTTTGAGAATGAAGAGATTAGAAATATATATACAGCATTAGGAGTTTCTATTGGTACAGAAGAAGATAGCAGAGCTTTGAATTTAGAAAAGTTAAGATATCACAAGATAGTTATTATGTGCGATGCTGATGTTGACGGAAGTCATATTTCAACACTTATATTAACATTTTTCTTCCGCTACATGAGAGAATTGATAGATTCAGGCTATGTTTATATTGCAACACCCCCATTATACCTTGTTAAAAAAGGAAATAAAAAAGATTATGCTTGGTCAGACGAAGAAAGAGATAAATTGATGAAAGAAAATGGTACTGGGTCTAATATTCAAAGATATAAGGGATTAGGTGAAATGAATGCTGAACAATTATGGGAAACAACAATGAACCCAGATAA
Organism: Flavobacteriaceae bacterium; assembly: GCA_029245825.1. Lineage (GTDB taxonomy): Bacteria > Bacteroidota > Bacteroidia > Flavobacteriales > Flavobacteriaceae. Next base: position 5,874 of record JAQWON010000053.1, on the reverse strand, counting down.
AAGAACTCTAAAAAGAATAGATATTAATTCATTGAGAGAAGCTGATGATGTTTTTTCAATGCTTATGGGTGATGAAGTTCCACTTAGAAGAGATTTTATTGAGAAAAATGCAATTTATGCGAACATTGACGCATAAATTTTATAACTCTATGTGCAAAAATTCTTTTTAAATTTGTCTGATAAATAAATTAAATGAAAGTAACTGTCATTGGTGCTGGAAATGTGGGTAGTTCATGTGTTGAATATATCGCTATCAAGTCTATTGCCAGTGATATTGTTCTTTTGGACATCAAAAAAGGTCTTGCTGAGGGAAAAGCATTAGACTTGATGCAAACATCTACAACATTAGGATTTAATTCCAGAATTTTAGGAGTAACAAATGATTATAAAGCTACTTCAAATAGTGATGTTGTAGTCATTACATCTGGAGTTCCTTGAAAACCAGGCATGACAAGGGAGGAACTCATCGGAATTAATGTTGGAATTGTTGAATCTGTAGTATCAGGTGTTTTAACAAATTCCCCAAATGCAATTATTGTTATGGTTTCAAATCCCATGGACACGATGACTTATTTAACTCTAAAACTTTCAAAGCTTTCTAAAAATAAAGTTATAGGAATGGGCGGCGCATTAGACAGTTCAAGATTTAAGACATATTTGTCAATTGCTTTAAATAAACCTGCTAATCAAATTGAAGGCATGGTAATTGGAGGTCATGGAGATACTACCATGATTCCATTGACAAGATTGGCCACTTACAATGGCATCCCAGTTTCACATTTTCTCTCTGAAAAAGAATTAGATAAAATTTCATCAGATACAATGGTTGGTGGTGCAACATTAACTAAACTACTTGGAACGTCAGCTTGGTATGCTCCTGGCGCCTCAGTTTCTTATCTAGTAGATAGTATTTTAAATAATCGACATTTGCTTATTCCTTGTTCAGTTTTACTCGAAGGCGAGTATGATCAAAAAGATATTTGTATGGGAGTGCCTTGTATTATTAGTAAAAATGGTGTTGAAAGTATTTTAGATTTAAAACTTAATCCTGATGAGATAAAAAAGTTTCAAAATAGTTCTGCTTCAGTTCGAAGTATGAATGATGCTTTAAAGGATATATAATTAGTGCTTTATTTATTTTAATATATTTTATATAAGTTGTTAAATATTTTCTTAAGCTTTATATTTGCTGGCTTGATTTTTATAAATAAATAAAATGCAGAATAATTCCTTGGTTAGAACATTCGCAATTCTTTTTTGTTTTGTTAGTGTTTATCAACTTTCATTTACTTTTATATCCTCCTACCAAGAGAATAAAGCTACAGAATATGCGACCAATTTAATTTCAGAGGATAGTCCTGATTATATAGAATTAAGAGAAATTGCAAAAATTAATTATCTTGATTCCATAGGGCAAATTCCAATATCTTTTTTCACATCATATGATGATGCAAAAACAAAAGAGTTAAATAGAGGTCTTGATCTTGAGGGAGGCATTAATGTAATTCTTCAAATATCTGTCAAAGATGTTTTAAAAGGTCTTTCTGAAAATTCTAAGGATCCTTCCTTTAATCAAGCATTAGAAAATGCTGATGAGCTACAAAAACAAACTAATGACCCTTACATTGAATCTTTTTTTCTTGCATTTGAATCATTATCAGATAATTTAAAATTAGCTTCACCGTCTATTTTTGCTAACAGAACTTTAAGTGATGAAATTAATTTTGAAATGCAGAATGAAGAAGTCAAATCTATTTTGGCTAAGAAAGTTGATGAGTCAATTGTCTCAGCATTTGAAGTTTTACGAAAAAGAATTGATAAGTTTGGAGTAACTCAACCAAATATCCAAAGATTAGGGAATTCTGGAAGGATACTTGTGGAACTACCAGGAGCTAAGGATGTCGAAAGAATTAAAAACTTACTTCAAAGTACTGCTCAATTAGAATTTTGGGAAACATTTAAAAATGTTGAACTAATAGGTTTTTTAGTTAAAGCGGATGAATATCTTAGATCTGTTCAGAGCAAAGAACAAGAAGATTTAAAAGAAACTTCAATTGATGATCTTTTAGCAGATGTTGAAGCTCAAGATTCTACAATTATCTCATCCAGTCCTATTCTTGATTTAGTTAAAGGTTATGGTTTTGAAGGAGGACCTGTGATAGCAAACTTTTCAATTAAAGATAAAGAAAAAGTAATTGGTTATTTAGATAATCCTGAAGTCAGAAAATTGTTACCTAGGCAATATAGATATATTCGCTTTATATGGGGTAAGCAAGATGAAGAAACAAATACAGTAGGGCTTTATGCACTAAGTTCGAATAGAGAAAATTTACCACCACTTAGCGGAGGAGTAGTTGTTGATGCTTTACAAACATATGATGCTCTTGGAAATCCTGCTGTTTCGATGCAAATGAACACAAAAGGAGCAAGGACATGGGAAAATATGACTGGAAAAGCATTTAAAGAAGCTACAAATATTGCAATTGTTTTAGATGATATAGTTTATTCTGCTCCAGGAGTTTCTAATGGAGCTATTTCGGGTGGTCGATCTGAAATTACTGGAGATTTTTCATTAAATGAATCAATAGATTTAGCCAATGTCCTCAGGGCAGGTAAGCTTCCCGCATCTGCAGAAATTATTCAGTCAGAAATAGTTGGTCCATCTCTTGGTAGAGAAGCCATTGAAAGTGGATTATATTCTTTTATCATCGCTCTGATTCTAGTTTTGATATGGATGATTTTTTATTATGGGTCATCTGGAATCTTTGCTGATTTTGCATTAATATTGAACCTGCTTCTTATTTTTGGAATCCTTGCTGGTTTGGGAGCAGTTCTGACGCTACCAGGAATTGCTGGTATTGTCTTAACAATTGGTATCTCTGTTGACGCGAATGTTCTAATTTTTGAAAGGATAAGAGAAGAAATGAAAAAGGGCAAGGGGGTTAGAAAAGCAATAGCAGACGGATTTAATAATGCACTTTCATCAATTTTAGATGCTAATATTACAACGGGATTAACAGCACTAATTCTTTTTGTTTTTGGAACTGGACCAATTAAAGGTTTTGCCACCACTCTTTTAATAGGTATTATAACCTCATTATTTACAGCAATTTTTATAACTCGAATGTTTTTAGATGCCAGAAATGAAAAGGGTAAAAAAGTTGCATTTTCAACTAAATTAACTCATTCACTTTTTCAAAATATAAAAATTAGGTTTCTTCAAAAGCGTAAGTTATCATACCTGATTTCAGGTGCTTTAATTTCTATTAGCTTAGTATCCCTATTTTTTCAAGGCTTAAATCAAGGAGTTGATTTTGTTGGTGGAAGATCATATATAGTAAGATTTAATCAAGTTGTTAATCCGACCAATATTCAACAAAGCGTTTTTCAATCTCTAGGTAGTTCCCAAGCAAAAACTTTTGGAGATGAAAACCAAATTAAAATAACTACAAAATATAAAATTGATGAAGAAGGCCTAGAAATTGACAATGAAATCCAGAAAGGATTATTTAACTCACTTAAAAATTATCTTCCGGAAAATATTACGTACGATGAATTTATAAGTGGGTCAGATGACAAACAGGTAGGGATCATGTCTTCAATTAAAGTAGGACCTACAATAGCAGATGATATAAAGAACAATTCCTTTTTGGCAATAATAGGATCTTTAATTGTTGTTTTTCTTTATATTCTTTTAAGATTTCGTAAATGGCAGTTTTCACTAGGGGCAGTTACTGCTGTATTTCATGATGTTCTGATAGTTTTAGGAATTTTCTCTTTGACATATAAAATTATGCCTTTCAATATGGAAATTGATCAAGCTTTTATTGCTGCAATTCTTACAGTTATTGGATATTCACTTAATGATACAGTTGTTGTATTTGATAGGATTAGAGAGTTTGTCGGAGATCATTCTAAATGGGAATTTGATCAAACAATTGATTCTGCATTAAATAGCACTTTAAGCAGAACGTTAAATACTTCTCTTACAACTTTAATTGTACTATTAACAATTTTTATTTTTGGAGGTGAATCAATTAGAGGTTTTATGTTTGCTTTGATTATAGGTGTTATAATAGGTACCTATTCATCTGTTTTTATAGCAACTCCAGTTATGTATGATTTTCACAAAGAAAGATCCAAAACAATTTAACTTCTTAATTTTTATCTGAACTTAATTTCTTCTTTCTATATCTTAAAATAATAATAATTATGCCTAGGAAGATAAAGGGTATACTTAACCATTGACCAGTTGATAAATTTGGCATAAATTCTTCGATTCCTCCTTGACTTTCTTTGACAAATTCAACTAAAAATCTAACTCCGAAAAGAACTAAAAAGAAAACTCCTAAAAAGATTCCCTCTTTCTCTCTGAGATTTGTTTTGTATAGTTTTCTTAGGAGAATAAAAAGAAACATGTAACCTATTGCTTCATATAACTGCGCAGGATGTCTAGGTAAAATTTCACCTCTATTTTCAAATACAACTCCAAAATTTGAGCCAGTATACTTACCTACAATTTCAGAGTTAAAAAAATTTCCAATTCTGACAAAAAAAGCACCTAAACTTATAGGAATAGTCAGTCTGTCTAAAAGACAAAAAAGAGATTTGATTTTAAATTTCTTTTGAAAAAGAAAAAGTCCTAAAATTATACCAATAGATGCTCCATGACTAGCAAGACCACGAAAACCAATAAATTCGTAACCTTTTACTATTCCGAACATTATATCTTTATTAGGATTTTCTCGAATTGGCAAAAGAATTTCAATTAGATGATTTTGGTAATAATCCCAACTGTAAAAAATTACATCACCAAGTCTAGCACCAAGAAGTGTTGAAATTACCATGAACATAAATAATGGCTCTAAATATTTTTGATTGATTCCTTCAGTTAGGAATATTTTTTTACAAATTCTGTATCCTAATAGGAAATCAATTACAAACATTAGACTGTAAATATGAATTCCGAAGCCTCCAATCTCAAATAAAGTTTCACTGGGTGACCAATTAAATTTCATTGCAATCATTTTATAATAATTAAACATTATTAATAATTAATTAAGGGACTGGGTCATGCCCACTTTTAGCCCAAGGGTGACAACTGGACAATCTATTTAAAGTGAGATAAAGTCCCTTGAATAATCCATGCTTTTTTAATGCTTCTTTTGCATATTGAGAACAAGTTGGGGTGAATCTACAAGATGGCCCCAAAAGAGGAGAAATTAAGCTTTGATAAATTCTAATTAAGAAAAGAAATGGAAAAATAGAAATATTTTTTAACATTTTATTCAATTGAATAGGTTGTTTTATCATCATCACTTAAAGATATGCCAATTTCAAATAATTTGTTTCTTATTTCATCTGAATATTCAAAATCTTTATTTTTTCTTGCTCTATTTCTGACCTCAATTAATAATTCTATAGTTTTGATTAGTTTTGAATCTACACCTGCTGTTTGTTTTTTTAATGTTTTAATGCCAAGTAAATCATTAAAAAAAACTGGCATCATTTTGGTTAAAACAGACCACTGAGATATATTCATCTTTTGCTTTTTATTAATTACAGAGTTTATAAATTTCACAGCATTAAAGAGCTCAGAAATTAAAATAGGACTATTGAAGTCATCATTCATTGAATCATAAGATCTTTTAACCCAATCTTTTTCATTAAAATCACCTTTTTCTTTACTGGGTCTGATCTTGGGTAATTTTTGTATAGCAGAAATTAGTTTATTGTATCCTTTTTCTGAGGCAGCAAGGGCCTTTTCACTCAAATCTAGAATACTTCTGTAATGTGCTTGAAGTATAAAAAATCTTAAGACTTCTGGTGAATATGGTTTGGAAAATTTTTTATTTTTACCAGAAAAAATCTCTC
>JAQWON010000042.1 GCA_029245825.1 Flavobacteriaceae bacterium | reverse complement strand
CTTTGTTTTTTGTTTCTAAATAGTCAATAAATAATGGAAAATAAAATGCAGAGTATGCTAATAAAGCTATTATTATTAAAATTAAAAGCGATTTAGAAATGGGTTTAAAGTTGCTATATAAACATATAATTGATACAATAAAATATATTGAAAACCATAAAAAACCATCAGGATCATTTATTTGTAATAGCCCAAAAATGATAAAGACAACACATAGAATAAAATTAGTAATCTTTTTCTGTTTGCTAAATGGTTCAATCTGTTTCATTTGTTTTTTTCATTGGTAAATATCTTTATATAAAATTCTAATTCCTCAGCTTCTTGATTATTCAATGGCTTATTAGACTTTGACAACTTGTTAAACCGTTTTTTCTGAAAAGCTAACATTTCTGTCATCATTTCTTTACCTACTTTTCTAGCATATTTACTATTGGGATATTGAGTAATATCACTTAATTCTAGATAAGTAGATCCTATTGGTCGACTATTTTTACCTTGTATTGAGTAATCTCCAATATCTTCTTTTGCCTTCATTGTCATGCTCTTAAGCTCTTGAACTATTTCAGGAAATTCATTCACAAGATTTTTTGTTTCTCCAATATCTGTTTCTAGATTATACAATAAATCCTTTTTGAATATGCCTGCATAGTTAGTAATCCAATCAGCTGATTCGCCATATCTTCCAGGTCGAACTTTAGGTCTAGCAAAATGTAATTTCCATTTACCTGACCTAACTGCCTGCAACCAAGTGCCTGCATAATGATAATATATTTCATGTGGTATTTTCGTATTTTCTTGATCCAAAATATATGGAAATAAATTCTTGCCGTCTATCACTCTATCATCAGGCATAGAGGCTTCCGCTGCTGCAGCAATAGTAGGAGCCATATCAATAATGCCAGTTATTTCACTGTATACTTTAGAGGCTGGAATAACATTTTTCCATTTCATAATCATTGGTACACGAATACCACCCTCCCATGTGGTCAGTTTACTTCCCTTGAGTTTTCCAGCACTTCCCGATTGTTCACCATGTCCTGCCCATGGGCCATTGTCTGAGGTAAAAACGATTAAAGTATTTTCTTCTAATCCTTCCACTTTTAATTTTTCAACTATACGACCAACGCTCCAGTCAATTTCCTCTATAGCATCTGCATAAAGTCCGTTCCCACTTTTACCTCTAAAACTTTCTCCAGGGTAAATTGGTATATGAGGCATTGTATATGCTAGATATAGAAAGAAAGACTTTTTTTTATTTTTTTCAATAAAAAAAAGGCTTTCTTCTGTAAAGTCTCGTGTCATTTTTGAATGATCTGGACGCATAGTAAGTAATGAATCATTACGATAAAGAGGAACTGCAAAATTTTCGAATTTTTGTGTTCCATTGACTAATCGGATGCCATAGAAATAATCAAAACCTTGCTGGTTAGGAGCAAAAACATCTTCATTACCTAAATGCCATTTTCCAATACATGCAGTTTTATAATTTTTAGTTTTAAGAATTTCCGCAATAGTAACTTCATCTGGATTTAGCCCAAAAGGGGATCCCCAAAGCTGAACATCTGGAAACCCTGCTCTAGGGGCATAACAACCTGTAAGAAAAGCTGCTCTTGTAGGTGAACAGATAGGATGAACATAAAAGTCAGTAAATTTAACCCCCTCAACTGCTAATTGATCAATGTTAGGGGTTTCTATAGTCTTAGAACCATAACTTCCTAAATCTCCATAACCCTGATCATCTGAAAGGATAAAAATAATATTAGGTAATGACCCGTCGTCACTAGAAACGTTTTCACTTTGTTGAGCAGATAAAGTTCCAAATGAAAAAAGACAGATGAAAAAATTGATTATATTTTTAATACCCACCTTAATTATTAAGGTTTTAAAATGTTCTTTAGTTTTCATAGCTAATATGCTTGTTTTCTGTTTTCTATTCTTTCAGGTGCGGATTCACCCCAATTACTCTGGTTGGATTATTAATATTTCCAGTATAATTGAGAAGTCTTTTCTGATCTTTTCCATTAATGTTCCAATCTCCCAGTTCTTTTCGTGCTTTTTGGGCATGAGATAATAACCTTTGAACAACCTCAGGATATTTATCTGCCAGATCAGTTTGTTCTCCTATTTCATCTCCAAGGTCAAAAAGAAGAGGCTTGTCAAGCTTTTGAAAACCCCCCAGACCTGAGCCATCTTTTATATGGCTGGTACGCGTCCAAAAAACTTTGCTCTCAGGAATTCTCGGCAGATGAAGTTTCCAGTTCCCTTCACGTAAAGCTTCAAGTGTAAGACCATTATAATAATACAAAATATCGTGCTCTGTTTTTGATCTCTTCCCTTTTAAAACCTGGGTTATGTCAACACCATCAATTTTCCTATCATTTGGCAACTTCGAACCAGAAAGATGAACAATTGTTGGAAATATGTCCATAGTTGAACAAACCGCATCGCTCACTTGCCCCGGAGGTATTACACCCGGCCATCTGGCAATGGATGGAACACGATGGCCACCTTCAAATGTGTTATACTTGGAACCCCTCAATGGCCAGGCTGATCCTGCAGGAAGCCATGGTCCGTTATCTGAAATAAAAAATACAAGAGTGTTTTCATCAATTCCCAAATCTTTTATTGCTTTTAAAACTTCCCCGACATGCCAGTCAAGTTCTCTTACCAGAGCAGGATAGATCTCATCTCCACCATCTCGCAGGTGCCCCTTTATAGGTTGATTTTGATAAATCTCCCATTCTGCCTCTGTGGCAAATTGCTTATTAGGTTGCCAAGGTCCATGAGCAAGGTAATGAGCTAAATAGATGAAAAATGGCTTGTCCTTGTCATGACTTTTTTTCATAAATCCTATTGTTCTCTCTGTCAATTTATGATGAATATCTTCAAAACGAACAGAATCTTCAACAACTTCATCACCTTCATATACAGGATTTGTACCGCCGATAGGAAAATTTCCAAGGCTTCCATAATATTCATCGAAACCATGGCGTAGAGGATAAAATTTTGAATCCCATCCAAGATGAGATTTTCCGTACATGGCAGTACTATATCCTAAAGGTTTAAGTATTTCAGGAATTGTTAATTCTGATTGCTGTAAGCCAATATTTTGTTGATATTCATCTCCAAAAGGAGCGTTGGCATTAGGGACAGTGGGTAATCCAGATCGATTAGGATATCTTCCTGTAAGTAAAGAAGCCCTGCTGGGAGCGCAAACACTACTGGCAGATTGCCAATCTGTGAATCTAACTCCTTCCTCAGCCATTCGATCTATATTTGGTGTTTGTATTGCTGGATCTTTAGCGCCATAGCAAGAAAGGTCGTTGTAGCCTATATCATCTACAAAGATCACAATAATATTTGGTTGTTTATTTTTACTGTTGACACAAGCTGACATTGTTGTCAGGTAAATTGTCACAAAAACAAATAAGCCAATTATTCTGATTAAATTCTTCATTTTTAGTTGTTTAACGGTTTATTAATATTTCCATTTTACTTCCACATATTAAAAAGAGTTTGTCAAAAAAAATACTCCGTCTATCGTCAAGTTTTTTTTATGTGAACTATTTGTTTTTTTATTATTTTTTAGAAACTACAAACGGTATAGATTCTCCTTTAATAAAAGTTTTTTCTTTTTTAAATTCAATTTTTCCAAAATCATTCAATATAAATGAACTAAGCATCAAATCTCCATTTTTAGAAGTAAGAATCACTTTTTTACCCAAAGCAGAATCAAGCACTTCTAAAGTTCCATATTGATAACCATTAGACCAGAAAAAAACTCCGTTTTTAGCGTTAAAACTCATAGAATGATCTACGGCAGAATATTGAAAACCAGTATAGGCTAATATGCCTGCCCATGCTGCCATAGCTCTAGCGTATCTATGACCGTATTCTCCTTCATTAAAGGGGTTTCTTTTGAATCCGTCATAACGATTTCTAATATCTTTAAATATCTGTAATCCATTTTCTACTTGACCTTCATAAATCATATGAGCGGCTGTACTGTACTCAAAACCTGTCATTAACTCAGTGTAATAAGGAAATGGGAAGTCTAATAAAGTTCCTTCTTTTGGGTACGATGCCATAACAAGTCCAGACTCATTATCTAAAGCAAAGCTTCTAAAGGTGTTAAAATGTTCATTAAAATTATCAACATAATTATATTTCATAATACTTTTCAAGGTAGTTTGTACATGCTCTTTATCTAAAACATAACCTAAACCAGCTGTATGCGATAAATACTGCCCCACTAATTGGTCAACCAAACAACCTTTACCCAGCTGCGCTACTTTACTAGCCCCTTCTGGAATATGATGTTCATAAAATTCTCCATTAAAAAGATTACCATCTATCCATTTACGCCCTTTTTCATAAAGCCCTCTACATTCTTTGGCAAAAGCCTTGTCTTTTAAATGATGTGCCATTTTTTCTGAAGCTTTTAAAGCTCCTAGATACCAAGCTGCCATTTGAGGGTTAGGACCTACATATTTAATATCCATAGTATTATGTTGCCTGCCTTCCATAACTCCATCTTTATTTACATCCCAAATACCAGTCCATGCAAATGCCATAACTTTTTTTATATTTGGCCACATTTTTTTCAGTTTTTCATCATCACCAGATAGTTGCCAATCGCGATATACTTTTATAAGCGTTCCCATTTGCCCATCCGCTGCCCATTTTTTATAGTCTATCCCTCTTTTTTTTATAGGCAAACCAACACGATGACTTTGACCTCCATTGTCATTTACACTGTGCAAAAATTCAACTTCCCTGAATTTGGTAGCCAAATCACCAAACACAAAAGGCGTAGTAGACTCATAATTCCAAACATGAGTACAGGTTCCAAATCCCCAACCAGAAGATTTATCTGCACCAATTTTTGTTCCTTTAATACTTCCTGTCCCTTCAAAACCAAAAGGTAATCCATCAGCAGTACGAAATACCGTTTGGCTTCTTAAATTATTCAAATTGAACAATCCTGCTTCTTTCAATACATATGGTATATCACTGCTAGCTAAGCTACTTACAAAATCTACTGTTTTATTTTCCAATGCTTCTAAACTTGTGGCTGTTTGCTCTGCTACGGCCCAAGCATCTTGGTATAAAGTTGTATAATAATTACCAACAATTTCTTTACCGCCACCGCCATTATGTGTTCCATGATCCCAAGCTCTACGATTTGGAAAATGCCAAGTCAACATAAATGTTACCGTTTTTGATTCTCCTGGCTGCAACACTTGCTTAACTGCTAAAGTAGCTGGAGGTGTTTCTATCTTTTTATTGTCTTTTACATTATGTCCTCCAATAAAAGTTGTTTTACCATCATTTTTGGTTACTTTTTTACTTTCAGGGTGATCTGTTAACTTCCCATCGGCAATAAAATCGTCCCAAAACTCACGAAACGTCCAATTCCACCCTAATCTTGCCCAAGAAGTTCTATAGCTAATATCTCCATTTGAAGTGGTCGTTAGTGCCATGGTTCCCCAATTCGTGTCTTTTTTATCTACGCCTTCAGAATACATATACAGCCCTTTTACTCCATTTGATTCTTTATAATCATTATAATTATCTTTAGGGCTCCCTGTCCAACCGTCAACGCCAATATAGTTAGGAACCATACCTACCAAAGAAGTTTCAATAGGTTTATTTGTGTTATTTGTAATCACATAACGTAGTACAGCAACTGGAATACCACTTTTATCTGCATCACCCATAATAAGAGGATTAAACGCTTCTAAACGTACGTCTACAGGCACATCTTTATGTTTAAAATTAACTTGCGCTAAAGGGTATGCTGCCGAAAACGTGGTTTCTTCAAATCGTGGAAAACCAGAATTTACAGCATCTGCTCCCCAATCTCCGTAATAATCTTTGGTTGAAACAGGTCCTTCTAATACTTTGACAGCGGCTTCTTTATTTTGTTCTTTATAGTATAATGCGAAAAACGGCCCATTGGCAATGGTAGGGCGTACAAACTTAAAGGCTGGTAAATATCCTAATGCACCACGGTTCATGATTTCCCAATCTCTTAAATCTCCTTTCCCTCCAATGGACACTGTACCCGTACCTATCCCTCCAAGAGGCATAGCAACTTCGTCAATATATTTTCCTTCATAGGTTTTTAATACAGGCCATTCTTTATTTAATTGTTGTGCTGACACCACCGATGTAGATAACACGAAAAAGATTAAGGCTTTTGCTGATAGTTTCATTTTGATTTCACTTTTAGAATTATTTTGTTTTTCATTTTATTATTATATCAAAAGTTATTCCCCCTAGCTTTTTTTAAAACCAAGTTTCTATTTTAAAGAGATCTTTTGCTTATTAATAATAATTGTAAGATTTAAGTCTAATTCATTAAAAACTTGCTGAGGCTTATTTCCATTAATGATTAGTTTATAATTTCCTGGGGCAATACCTCTCACGTGTAATTTAGTAGTGTATGATTTCTCCCATGACAATGTTAAGTTTGCTAACATATTCGTGACCTTTAAATGGACTTCATTATCCTGCAAAACTGCCTTGTCTACCCTAATTCCATCAACACCAATAAACATTTCTTTCTCAAAATCGATATAGATACCTCCAAGTGCTCTCCCTGCTTCTGCCAAACCTGTAAACACGCCTGAGCCTTCACCCCAACCTGGATGGGTTCTCATGGCAGATTGTGGATGTGCTTCATGGTCTATATTCTCAGGGCCTAAACCAAATGGATAAATGTTTGTATGCCTATAAATATTATTTGCTTTATGTCTTGGGTGGTTTATCAATACTACTGAAGAACGTGCTGCTGCTACTCCTCTTTCAAGAAGATCTTGTCTTCCAAGTGCTTTTCCATACCAAATATAGGATCTTACCATTTCTGCCTGACGAGCATCAAGATTTGTTGCGTTATCAGAATTATCAACAGTAAAACCGCCAAACGGAAAAGCAGTATAGATAAAGTGTGGCTCCCAACAAGCTTGAGTAAAAGTTACATAATCAATACATTGCTCCCCTAAGGCCAAAATATTTTTATCAGCAGTTGCTCTATAAAGAGCAGCATAACCTTCAATAGCCCAAAATAAAGCTAGATTACCTCTCGCGATCTGATTTTGCCATCGGTCTCTGGTAAACTCAAAGGGTTTTTTACCACAAGAAAAAAACTGTTCCATATCTACCCATTTTTGTTCGGGTAAAATTTCCTTCTCCAAATAGCCGGAGATTTTTTTTGCTCCTTCAAGGTATTTTTTTTCTTGCGTGGAATTATATAATTCTGCCAAAAACCACATACTAGATGCTGGATGGGCACTAAAGTATAGTACATCACTGGCTATCATATCTTTTTGATTGACATAGGATGGTAGTGCACCACTCTCATCAATCACAGTTAAAAGCCAATTACCATAAGGGGTTAAATAATCAACAATTCGCTGATCTTTTTCAATACGCAAATAATAATCTAGCAAATGAGCTCCCGTTTTACTCATCGTAGATACATCATAAGAATCACTTTCTTTTAAAAAGAATTCATACTTCTTATTTACAGGATCGGTAAAACTAAGCCCCCATTTCTTATCATTAGCAGTGTATAATAGAGCAAATAAACCTTGCTCATTTCGTGGAGCAGACAAGCACCAATTGATAATACTTCTTCCTTTTTCTATTAAGTCAGGCCTGTTCAACTTATTTCCCCAATACCAAAATCCTTGTGCATCTCGAGCATTGTTCCAAAATGCTGAATTGTGCATCACATCATTCCACCAGGTAATCGCAGAGCGATACCCGCCAATTTTTTGTCCATCTTTTTCCCATTCTAACCAGGAACCTGTGTTTTTATAACCCTTTAAAGGCATGTCAATATTACCCAAAATTCTAGTACTGTGTGTAAACAGCTTATCTGGAGAGGTAATTGGATGAAAAGTAATGGAGTCGATAATTCTAAAATACTCATCAAATGGCATAGCCAAATGAGGCCTATTATCAAATACAGGCTTACCAAATTTTTCCCATTGGTGTCTTGTAACCTTTTGAAATCCTCTATTATCAGCAATATCAGCTCCAACAAAAAGGTCAAACTCGTATTTTACTTCGCTACTATTTAAACTTCTGACCATACTTGAATCGTTTACTCTTTGGTAATGAATGTGATGTGCAATAATATTATCCATATAACCATATGTTATCACCGGTCTTTTGGTCAACCCTGTCATCACATTTAGATCCAACCCTGTAGGCATGGTGTATTTATCATCTTCAAACGGCACTGAAAATTTATTACGACCAATGTCTATCGTTTTTCGTGCATCAGGAGAGGTAATTTTGTTTTCGTTTATGGCATTTAAATCAGGTACAAGTGCCGCAAAAAGACCTTCTTCTTGTAAAATAACAGCTGGCGCATGAAAAGAACGATCACCTATTATATGATCTTTGCCCGGCAATAATTTAAACCTGTTTTGTTTGGAATCTTCATTGTCAAATTTTAACCCTGGGGTATGCACAAAATAAGGAGCGTGATCTAGATTGAATGTAAAAGTTGAAAGGAAATAATCTAGCTTAGGCAGGCTGTCTGATAAAGTAAGGGATACATCAAAATGAAAATAGTCATCTTCTCCTAATAATGTAATAGATTGTTTTATTGGCAAATTACCTTTTGAACCTGTAAACATTACTACAGTCTTTTGCTTCTCATTAACTTCCAATGAAAAATCACTTAATATTGAATTACTTAAGTACCTATGTGCTACTAAATCTTGATCAAACAATTTAACCGCCTCACTAGAAAATTTTGCTGGTGGAACAAAAGCAGCAACTACTTCCTGCCACTGATCATTTTTTTTGGCATAAAAAATTTGTGAAACATGACCATTTTCTTTTTTAAAAACAGCTTTTACCTTAGAGTTTTCAATTTCTACCCTATTGCTATCCTGAATAATTTCATGTGTAGATTCTTGTTGTTTACAGCTCCATAATAATATTGCAAGACTGCCTAATAAAAAACAAACTTTAAATATCTTGCCAAATAGTTTATTAAATATCATCTATAATTATTTGAAAATCATACTAATTTCTTCTAATGAAACTCCTAGTATTTTCATTGAAATTGTGTTTAATTCTGTCCTATCTCCTTCAAAGTGGAAAGTATATTGCTTGTGAGATATTGAATTTCCAATACCAAGAGCTGCTGCTGGAGAGGATGTCTCTAATTCGTAAAAAGGTCCTAACGGAGCTTCGCCAGGTTCAGGTGGCCCATCATTATAAGAATTAACGACATCACCTTCAAAAGGATTATCTTGAATTTCCCATTTAGAGTTTACATAATTCGTTTCATTTGCTGGTTTGTTAAATTTTATAATTGTTAACGTCCCACTAACATCATCGTAACTTCCCATAACATTTGTAGCCCGTTGCGGGGACACACCAATTTTTCCTCTTTGTTGCCCATCTGCCTTAAAATAAATAGCATTTTCATCAACTTTTAATCTATCTGCAGGTACCTTTCCAAAATAATCATCATTCACAACGGGTCCTAATTCTTGATCTTCACCACTTTTATATGGGATAACCACTGTAGTAGTAGGCGTATGATTGAACATCCCTAAAAGCCAAATGGACAATAGTCCGTTTTCTTTTTGCCAAGGCTTGTCCCCAGTGTTTTTCAATGTATTTTTGGTTAGATATCCAATAGAGTTTATTTCTTTAGAAACATCTAATTCCAATACACTGTTAATTTCATCTTTAGATAAGACAGAAATAACACGCTCAATATTAAAATTAAATATAAAGTCTGCATAATTGGTTAATGAGGCTGTCTTAGAAAATATGGCATATTTAGATGTTTTCTCAACCAAATCAAAAGGCTCCAAATCAATCAATCTTGGAGTAAACCAATTATCTAAGTTGAATGCCGCATCTTTCTTAAAGAAAATAGAGTATTGACCTCCTTCAGGACCAAACCACAATCTTTCTTCACCTCCATAAACATTAATATTTTTCAAAGTATCGCCAGAAATAAAGTGTTTTTTATTAATCCAACCGTACCCTTTTCCTGACCAACCATTTGCTGTCGTTGTCATAACTCTAGCCTGGAGTGCAGCAGAAATAGCTACTTTTCCATTCCCTTTCTCATCTTCTAAAAGCACTATATCTATATATTTGCGAAGAAAATCATAATCGGTTTTAAAGGAATTGACTTGTATTCCTATACTGTTCTTTTCTTCATTTTCCTTTTTAACATTATCAAATTTACAACTCATCATAGTAATAATAATTAATCCGTATTTTGTTAGTTTGTACATTATTCTTCAATTTTTAATAAGATAAAGGATTTTGATTAGATAGTTTCATGATACTCCTAATTTGATCCCATCATAACTTCAACTTCATGTACTCGTTTATCCCCATGGGGTATTATTAATCTTCCCTTGAGTTTCTTACCATCAACCTTAATCCATTTTATACCTGATGAAACCTTATCAGGGTTTTTTACATTAATTTCATAAGTTGCTCCCCTAAATGGTTTCGTCACTTTAAAACCCTCCCAATTTCTGGGTATTTTAGGATCTATCAACAGCCCATCCAGTTCTGCCCTTACGCCCAATATGTATCCTACATAAGAATACCACATCCATCCTGTACCTTCACCAAAACACCAATGAAACTGGCCTTCTCCTTTACGTTGGTGGTCGGGTCCAATATAATTTTCAGGATATACATAAGGTTCCAGAAGATAGGTGTCGATATCACGACTTCTTTCTGATATACTGGCATTCTTATACATTTCGTTGGCCAAATCTACTTTTCCAGCCATTGCGGCAGCAATTACAGCCCAACCCACAGGTCTGAAATAAATATTCCCGTTACGGAAACCTGGTGAATAAATAGATTGGGTGCCTACGTAATCAACATACTTGCTATAGGAAGGCCAAAATACCAATGGTCCGTATTTACTTGACAAGTATTTTTGAACTGATGAGAGCGACTTTTTTGAACGATTGGGTGTGGCAATACCCGCAAGTATCGGCCATGATTGAGCATTCAGATATATCTTTCCTTCTTTATTTTGACTACTCCCAACTGGTTGAAATCCAGGTTTTCGATCCGAAAAAGCCCGTATATACCAATCACCATCCCATCCGTATTTATTCACTCCCTCTTTTATACGCTCATATTCAGCCATCCATTTTGCACTAATATTATCCTTGCCTATTTTTTTTGCAATTTCAGAAAAGTTTTTAAGTAGATATGCAATCTGAGCACTAAGCATTATACTTTCTGCATTTCCATCTTTACTTATCTTTGTAAATTCATCCATCCAGTCTCCAACATTCCTGGGAATTTTGAATAATCCTCTATTATCCAGTCCTTTTAAAGTAATATCAAAAGCTTTCTCTATATGCTCAAATACTGTTCCTGTAGATCCATCTATAAATGGTAGTTCTTTGTCCAGGTATTCAAAATCTCCACTATTCAAAAAATAGTAATACATAGAAAACAAATTAGTCCATATTTCATGGTGATGTATTGGTGTGTGTCCCTGAGGAATTTCCTTTGGAGGCCAATGCACACCCTCATCCGAGTGTAATAGAGCCCTTGACTTAAGACTAATAATGTTTTTTGATGTGTCAGGATTTTGGTTAATCAGTATAAGGTTTTCAAGGCTGTTTTTTAGTAAATCCATGTCCTGTCCAACTAAGAATTGCTCTGGATGAAGATCTAAACGTTCGAATAATCCATATGTCCAAAAACCTGCCCCAAAAGCTTGGGTATTTAGATCTTTTTTTAAAAATTGTCTCCAATGATATTGACTCCAAATATTGATTATTCTGTCGTTGTTAGGATCAGGTGTTTTTATCGTTAGGTTATTTGATAAAAAATCCTTGTAATATTTTTTAACTTCTTCAAGAGCTTTTTCAGAATTTTCTAATTTGCCATACTTCTCTTTCATAAAGTTGATACCTTTTTTTTCCCTTTCCATTCCCAGCATAAAGACCATTTTCTTCGTTTCTCCTGGAGCCAATAAAATCTCTTTTTCAAGAACACCCATAGGAAATTCATCGTAACTCCAAAAATTGGTGTTACTCAAAGGGCCACTATCCAGAGCTTTTGGTTTGCGCCAATTTTTCTTATATCCTAAAAATTTTCCTGCATCAGTTTCATACGATTTTATATTACCATCTGTCGTGAAATAACCAGTAAATGGCCAGGGCTCAGATGTATTTAGTTTCTTCCAGTTTAATTGCTCTGCGTACATTATATTTTTTTCTACATACACTTTCTT
The DNA here is from genome assembly GCA_029245825.1 of Flavobacteriaceae bacterium. GTDB lineage: Bacteria > Bacteroidota > Bacteroidia > Flavobacteriales > Flavobacteriaceae. The sequence goes on along the minus strand of JAQWON010000042.1, from coordinate 6,300 downwards.
ATATAAATTGTGTTGACTACCGCCAATACCACGGCTTGGACGGAACTCTCCTTTTGCTTTATCCCCGAGATTCCACTCAACCTGTCCAATAGCGGATAACTTCCTGTTACGCTCGGATGTGTTTTTGATTTCTACCAGAATTAACAATACATTATCTTCACGAGGAATGAAATACGTAAGGGTCGTTTTAAGGTTTAATTCCTCTTTAATTACCCGATTATAACCTAGCCCAATTATTGCCTGCCAACTACCCTTTCCATCAGATTCATTTATAAGAAAATATTCTTTTGAATTATTGTCCTTAAGATAAAAATGACCAGAAACATTCTGAGGGTTTACTAATCCGTAATATTCCGGGTCAAGGAAGAAACTTTCAATATATCCATTATGAGTAACCCAGGTAAAAAAAACATCATTGCTGAGCCGATTAAGCCATGGTCTTGGTAAATTGTCATCATAAACTATGCACTCCGTACCATCTTTGGAAAATTTATAACTGATTTCATTATTCTGTTCCTGGGCAGTAATAATGGTTGTACATATTATATACATTACCAGTAAACTTATATTTTTCATTTTATTTTTAAATTAGTAAAAAAAAAGCTGCTCTTTTTAATTTAAAAATGAGCAGCTTTTTTGAAAATAGAACCAACTATTTAAACAAATTTTTAATGTCCCGGGTTTTGTGTTACGACACCATCTGAAACATCTATTTCCGTTTGAGGAATAGGGTAAATTAACCTGTATGCTTGCACAACTGGCACCCCACCACCATATAACACACCGCTATATTCAGCCACCATATGTGCATTGATAATTGCTAAAGCTTCAGAATCTGGTAATCTTAATAAATCTATCCATCTATGACCTTCAAAAGCAAATTCTCGCCTTCTTTCTAACATTACTTTTTCTAAAAAAGTTCCAGGAGAAGCTGCATTAATATCTATGGCAGGATCTGCAGTACCAGGGTCTTGGCCAAAAGCTCTTCTTCTCACCTGGTTAATTAATTCATAAGACGCCGCACTTTCTCCGTCTGCCTCAGCTTTCATTAACAATACATCTGCATATCTTAAATACACCAAGTTGATATTACTTCCAGCACCAGCAGCAGCTATATCAATAAACTTACTAATATAGGTCTCCATATTACCATTATTATCCCAAGAACTAATAGATGCAGCTGCTCTTAAATCACCAACTTCATAAATGTTTGTCACATCTATACTTGGAGCGCAAGGCAATACTCCAGACCATCCACCAGCCGCTATACCAAGACGAGATGCTTCACTAGCAGGAATAAATAAATTATTTAAACCCAGACCAGTTTGGTTTTTGGGATTGAAAGTTATCTCAAAAATAGATTCTGCAGTATTGTCATTACCTGCAGCATGTAAATCTGCGTAATTAGCTAACAAACTATACTTCCCTATTACATTTTGCAATGCCGCTGATGCGTCAGCCTTATTGCCCATTTGTAATAGCACCTTGCCTAATAAGGTTTGAGCAGCAAATTTGGTTACTCTCCCGACTTCATTAAACGTACCCCCAGTATAACTATCTGGAAGTAAAGTAATAGCTGTGTCTAAATCGGCTACAATAGCTGCATATACATTGGCTACACTACTTCTAGGCAGAATCGCATCATTAAAATCGGTAGTTGGCTCCGTCCTTAACGGAACGTCACCATACATTGTCACCAATGTGAAATATGCCATGGCTCTTATGAACCTTGTTTCACCTATCGACCTATTTATCAAAGCCTCTTCTACACTATTATCAAAAGGAATATCTGATGCTCGTGCAAGGATAGTATTCGCATTATTGATTAAAATATAGTTTTTAACCCATGCATCAACCAATAACAAATTACCAGAAGTTTCTTCAAACGTATCATTTTCTGTTCTTTCTTTTTGATCTGCTCCGTTATTCTTTACATTATCAGAACGAGTTTCTTGCAAATTATAAAAATTTAAGCCTCCATAAATTCCTCTTTGGGAAGCATATACACCATTTACTGCAAATACTAATTCATCTGAATTTGAAAAAAATGCTCCAGTATCTATTCTGTCATCTGGGGCGACGTCTATGAAATCGTCACTACATGATGATGTTGAAATTAACAATACACTGCAGCAAAGTATTATTATTTGAGATTTAAAAAAATCTTGTTTTAAAAGACCTATTAAATTATATCTATTTATTTTCATTTTATTAAAAGTTTAAATTAATTCCTAAAGTCCATGTTCTTGGCATTGGTAAACCAGGAGGGCTATTTAACCCTAATTCTCTACCATCTGTAACCGAACGAATTTGTGATCCTCCAATTAATGCTACACCTCCAGCAGACGCTCTACGTGCTTCTGGATTACCACCAACAAAATCAGTGAATGTATGTAGATTCTCTACTGAAGTATATATTCTAGCACTTGATAAACCTAATCTGTCATAAAAAGTACTTGGCACGGTATAATTAAGTGTGAGATTTCTAATTCTCATGTAATCTGTTTTGACTGATCCAGCACTTGAAACAGGACCTGTCGCTGTGTCAAATCCTCCAGCGGCTGGGGTAACTCCATTTCCTGGGTTAGCCTCGTCTATATATCTGCCATCATACCAAAATTCTTTAGATAAATTCGTCTGTCTGAAAGGTGCTGCTAACTGAATCTGAAAGAAGTCATATACCCACGCTCCTGATTGGCCATTAAGTAAAGCACTCAATTCCCAATTCTTATATCTTACATTGGTATTAATTCCATACATTATATCTACGTTAGTATCTCCTACCAACTGCCCATCAGCTCCTAAAAAATTACTAATTGCACCATCTCCGTTAACATCTTCATAAATATAAGCCCCAGGAGTCGTCAAAGGTTGCCCAGTTTGATCATCACCAACTCTAGCAATTTTTAAAATTTTTGGTCCTCTAATTTGTTGTAGTTCGCCGCCAACAACTCTTCTTAAGGCACCAAAAAAGTTTTGTATTTCATCCTCTCCTCCTAAGTCAAGGATCTCCTGATCATTAGTTGTAATATTACCACCTACCGTCCACTCCCAATCCTCTGTGCTAAATAGTTGAGTGTTTAATGCAATTTCTACACCTTTATTTCTCATACTACCAATATTGGTTAGAAAAGTAGAATAACCAGATGAAGGAACAATACTTTTAGTTAATAATAAACTTGTAGTCTCATTATTAAAGTAATCAAACACAAGATTGAGGCGATTGTCAAATAAGTCTAAATCTAATCCAATATCTAATTGTGTTGAAGTTTCCCATGTTAAACCTCTATTCCCTGGGCTTCCTATACTTGTCCCAAAAACAGCACTACCTCCGAAAGCATGCTGCACAGTATTATAAGTTGATCTTGAGGCAAAAGGAGGTATAGCATTACTTCCTGTAGTACCATAAGAAACTCTTAATTTTCCATTATTTAATAAATTTAGTCCTTGAAAAAAAGATTCTTCAGAAAATCGCCATCCTAAAGCAGCCGACCCAAAGGTCTGGAATCTATTATCTTCTCCAAAAACAGAACTTCCGTCTGTTCTTACCGTTGCAGTTAATAAATATTTTTCTTTAAAAGCATAATTAAATCGCCCCAAATAGGATATTAAAGAACTTTCAGATCTACTATTTGACCCGGTTCTATTGTCGGGATTTCCGATATCCACGTTTCGTATACCTGGTACTTTTAATTCTGAGGTTCTTGCACTAACACTCTCAGATACACTATTTTGCAATGTATATCCTCCCAAGATATCAAAAGAATGTTCGCCTAAGGCTCTCTTGTAATTAATAGTATTTTCATTCAACCAGCTTGAAGTTTGATTTTTACTAGTGCTATATGAAGATACGGGAGAGAGTGCAATTGGCACAGTTTGCCCTACTGTTGGCAAGTAATACGTTTCACTTTCGTTAGTTCCTATATTTGCAGAAAATGAAGCCCTAAAATTTAGCCCATCAATTATCTCATACTCTACATGCATACCTGCTAAAAGTGTAAATATTGATTCATCAAAGTCCCAGTTCCCCATGGTTTCCAATGGATTACCTACAGGAAGCGATCCTGGTAAATCGGAATTCATAGAAAAAGTACCATCGGCCCTTCTCACTGGTAATATTGGAGCTAACATAAGGGACTGTGCATATAAAGATGCCCAGTCACTATCATCGGTGCCTGGACTTAGTCTTCCAAGATCCGTAAAGTTTGGCGCAATGTTTACTCCTATAGTCACCTTGTCTGAAGCTTTATAATCTACTTTAGCCCTGGCAGAAAATTTCTTTTGTGTTTCTCCTATTACAATCCCTTCTTGATCAAGATAATTCCCTGATATAAAGTAAGTCGTTTTTTCATTACCGCCAGACGCTGACAATGCATAATTTTGGAACTGTCCATTTCTAAAAATCAAATCTTGCCAATCTGTATCTGTTACCCCATCCCAATTATTTGAGATAAAAGCAGGGATTGTACCTCCATTTCTTTCCCTGTGAAACTGCACATATTCTTCTGAATTTAACACTGTCATACGACCACTTTTTGGTGCTGATGCTGAACCATTAGTTACTGTTAAATTTAAGGTTGATTTTCCTGGTTTTCCAGTCTTTGTGGTTATTATAATCACACCGTTTGCCCCTCTAGATCCATAAATAGCAGTTGACGACGCATCTTTAAGAACATCGACAGATTGGATATCTGCGGGGTTGATTGATTGAGCGTTTCTTTGGTCAGTGGGAAATCCATCTACGACCCATAATGGCTGAGTACCTGCAGTAATTGATCCAAGCCCTCTAATGGAAACCGTACTCAATTCACCTGGAGAAGATGCTCTTTGAGCAAGATTAATCCCTGGCATCATACCCAGCATAGCTTCCTCTACCGACGCTATAGGTCTTGAAACTATTTCTGATGCATTGATAGAAGAAATAGAGCCTGTTACATCCTTTCTCTTCTGTGTACCATAACCAGTAACCACAACTTCTTCTAAATCCTCGCTAGAAACTAAGACTACATTTATTTGGTCCTGTCCTGAGACAGTAACTTCCTGGGAGCTAAATCCAACAAATGATATTACAAGAACATCATCTGAACCAGCTGTGATCGTAAAATTACCATCAAAATCAGTGCTTGTACCAGAATTGGTACCTTTAACTAGAACCGTAGCTCCAGGTAAGGGTCCGTCATCACTTGAAACATTACCGCTAATTTGTTGAGCAGATAAAACTCCAGATAAAAACAGACACAAAAAAAGATTAATTGTATTTTTCATAAAACAAAAGCTTAAAATTTTAATTTAATTAGTATTTTTTTCGTGAATAAATTTGCGAAGAAAAAGAATCTTTTTGAATATAAAAAACATCTATTATGTGTCTATTTATAACATTTGATGAATTTTTTTTATGTTTCTTATAAAGACTCTATAATCTTTTTACACACGCTTTTAGATATAATTTTATTTTTTTAATACGCTTAATCGTTTGATTTTAAGCAATTTAAAGAAATGTTATAATTATAATTTATGTATTATAAGCTTATTTATAATCATAAATTAAAAACAATAACCAAGGAATTAGCTTTAGTTAAAATATTTAAAATAAACAATATTGTATCTGTTTCTAACATTTAATTCAAAAGTAATACTTAGTTTAGTTGAGGAAAAGTATCATAAATACTCCCTCAGTAGCATAGCTGCACCCAAAGCACTTGCACTTTTTTCATTAGGAAGTCTAATTTTTTGCTCTGGCATTATTTGATCTAAATATTCAACAAAAATGTGGTTTTTACTAAACCCTCCGGAGATGTAAACTTCTTTCAAATTATTTTTAGAATCTAAAATGAGATTTATACCATCATAAACACGTTGCGTAATTTCATATATAAGTTGATAATACGCGTATTCGTAGGAGAAAAATTTGTCGATTTGCAGTAAATCAATTTTGAAATCATCAGCTATTTTACTTGGAAAAAATGTAGATTTTGATTTAGAAATAATATCTGAACAAAGTTTTTTATTTAAAGATAACCCCAGGTAATGATTTTTATCAACCCCAAAATAAGTGCTCAACTCTATGGCATTTACTTCATGAATATGTCCTAAAAAAAGCATAGAGGACTTTATTTGTTTTTTATCAGGCGTCATATAACACAGACAATTATTTTTTAATTCATGTGACGTTAAAGCTTCTTTACTAAAAGGGTTCATAGAAACAACCCAAGTACCTGTTGAAAGTAAAATAAATTCACTTTGAGAATCTTGATGATTTTCTAATAAAGGAATAATTGAAGAGGAACTATCATGCAGACC
>JAQWON010000025.1 GCA_029245825.1 Flavobacteriaceae bacterium | reverse complement strand
ATGCTAACCATTGCTTCCAATAAGTTCTGTAACACATTTGACTTTAAAAAAGTTATATATCTGTTTCATAATGCGAAGAAGTATAAAAGTCCTATAAGAATAGAAAAAACTACAACTAAAAGTATTATTCGTGGCTTTGTTTCGTTCTTGTATATTAATTTTTTATCCCATTCCATCTAAGTCAGGATAGTTTTCCTCTCGTTGCTTCCTACTGCTGTAGAAAATGTTCCATATCGTTAGGTATATATATACACTAAAGATAGCGAAACCAACTATGAACATTCCGATACTCATTTTCTACTATTTAAAATTATTTGATTAATTGCTATAGTAAACAAAAGTATAGTTCCAGGCCAATGAGCTGAGTATTGAGCTTCAGCAGTGTTTCCGGAAAGTCCTAGACCTACAGAATACAACATACAAATTAATGCAATTGCAATTGGTCCCCACATAAATAATTTTTCTTTTTTCATAACGTTTTTTTTATTTTTTTGATATGCCATAGGAGAAGGTAACCCTGAATAGTTACAATGATCTTCTGCTGCTCCTTCTATAGTAACTCATATATCTAAAATAAGGAATTATTCAGACATATCAATTTGAGGTTGTTCTTCAAATATTGGAACTCAATTTTTCTTATATTTAGTATATGAAAAAGCTAATACCTGTTTTACTATTTGTTCCGCTTATCTCTTTTGGGCAAACTAGTTTTTTAGAAAAGTATGAGAATTCACTTTGGACCAATGGATATTTGACTTTAAGGTTTGTAGATATTAATTCAATGGAATTAAAAGAATCAAAAGAAAATAACCAAGAGTATTTTATTGTATATGACAGTATTCAAAATCTAAAAAATATATACGAGATTAATACAAAAAATGTTTTAAAAATCGGAAAAAGCCAAAGTTTATATGGTGAGAAAGTAGACTTCCTTAATCAGGAGTCGGCTATCGAATCAGGCACACTTGAATGTGAGATGTGTGGATATTCAGTAATGTTAATTAATTCAATTGATACTCTGAGTTTTAGCAATAATTATTCTGATGATTTTGGCGGGTATTCAATAGAATCAAGTACGTTTTTTCTTGAAAACAAGGAGTTAATTAACACTAAAGAATATAAGATTGATGAATTAAGAGTGCCTTCTGTAAAATTTAATTGGATTCCTGTAGATTCAGACTCTGTTTACCTTAATGAAGTTAGAAAAAAAAATCAAATGAAGTTGGATTTATATATCGCACAAAAAGATAGTGTAACAAGGTTATATGAGAGTCAAATTGAAATGGATTTTTACTAATTCTCAATTTGTTTAACATTTTATATATATGAAAAACTTTCTTCTGCTTCTATTATCCGTTATAATACTTTCTTGTTCTAAAAACTCTAACAGCAGTCAAGATCTATTTCGAATAGAATATGATAATATAATTTGGGTTGAGGATACTGTTGGAGAGTCATATGTTAAATTTAGTAAAGATTATGTTGTGAAAATATTTGATGAGTTTTCCTGTGACATTAATTTTGAAGGAGAATTTAATTCTACTGACTCTGATGGTTATAACGAAGTTTCAGCACTTTCTATAGAAGAAGAAACAGAGACCACTTTAAAATTTACTCAAGTAGATAAAAGTAATCCCGGCGGAGAGAAATTGTATCAGTTTTACTTTGAAATTGCACCAGATGGAAAACTTTATTTTAGAGTATATTGTGATGGAGTACTTGCAATAGACACAACTTTTAGTAAGGTAGACGATCTAGGTTTTACAGAACCTATCAACTGTGACGAAAATTATATTTTGACTTGCTAAGGGGGGGGTAATTTGTAAATTGGTTATAATTATAAGTACCTTAAATCTTATTCCTCAAGGTAAACATCATATATGTCGTGTTGAAAATTATATTCAGAATCAGCTGGCAGAACCTTTCCAAAACCAATTCCCATTACATCATTGAGATATTTGTATTTTTCACTTGATGTTTTGAAGCGCCAATGAGTTTGAAATTTTAATGGTTCAAAAGTATCAGTAACGAAATTAAAAACTCCAGTTGCTGTACAATAAATTTTCTCATTATCCTCTGTAATTAAGACTAAAACGATGTCTAAATCCTCAAATGTTTTTCCGTCTTTTTGATAATATAATGGGAAGTCCCCTCCGACTGGAAGAACTTTACCGCTGATAATTCCATCAAAAACTCCTTTACTATAAGGAGCATAAATTGTTTTTAAGTTTAAGTATTCTCCGGGGGATGATTGCCACTCTCCAACGGACACTTTAATAGAAAGAATTTTATCGCCTTTAATTTTTTGTCCAAAAGAAATAAGTGGAACAAATAGTAAAAGAATTATTAGCTTTCTCATATGTCTAAAAATAAGTAATTATTCAGACATATCTATTTGAGGTTGTTCTTCAGGTACATTCAAATCTATTTCTTTAAATATTGGTCTTTCTACAAATGGTTCCTCTTTTGTAATATTATCCTCTCTTAATTTAGGCAGGAATGGAGCTTAAGTATTCAGTTAGTACAGATTTTTGAAATAGACTCATAAAGTATAAAAGAATTAATCAAGTCCTAAAATACAAAAAAGAACTACTGATACCTGATACTAATCTTCCTCAGGTACACTTAAATATTGGAACTCAATTTTTCTTACATTTAGAATATGAAAATGAATATTTTAATTATTATATCAATTATTGCTTGGTTAAATATTGGATTATTCTATTTTTTATATTTAAATGAAATAGAAACTATATTAATTGGAGTTTTTAGAGAGTTAACTATAATACCCTCATATTTATGTGGAATATTGTTTCCTGCTTGGATATTAATTAGGATTGTTAAAAAAAAGCTTAAACTATAGGCATATCTTCTTCTTTTAAAATTATTGTAATTTGTAGATAATGAATGTAAATTTTATTGTTAGATTAATTAAAAAATTCTTTTTTTATTTTTTGTAAAGGAAATCAAAGTTTTTAAGTAATCTGTTTTATTCTAAACCTATCAAACTATCATTCAGACATATCTATTTGAGGTTGTTCTTCAAATATTGGAACTCAATTTTTCTTACATTTAGGATATGAAAAACCTCCTGATTTTACTGATTACTTTTTTATCTCTAAGCATTCAAGCACAAACCAATGAATATGAAGTCTCATCATACCTTATAGAAGGATTCAAAGCGCCTAACACCAATTATTTAGGTGAAGCATGGTTAAATCCCCTGATTCGATCAGATGAATCGTTATCTTACAATATTACCAAGGCAACTTTCAAGGCGAATTCAACATTGAATTGGCACAAGCATAAAGATCGTCAGGTTTTAATTGTTGTTTCCGGAAAAGGTTATTACCAAGAAAAAGGGAAGCAACCCATTGTAATCGAGGAAGGTAATATTTTAAAATGTACTGCCAATACAGAACACTGGCACTCCTCCTCAAAACATCAAGACGTAACTTATTTAGCTATTTATAAGGGTGAAACAGAATGGACTGATGTCTTATCCCAAAAAGCCTATGATGAAGTAGCGCTATTACTAAATGATGAATAGGTCTATTTCAAATTTTCAATTCTATCCTAATCCATTAAAAGATTTAGTGGTGCTGCAACTTTCAACAATAGGGGGAGCAACTTATAATGATAAAACCGTTATACTGTTATAGTGTAGCGGTTTTTTTTTATTTTAGATTTCTATGACTTCTAAGATGATTTTATACATAGCAATGTCTACTGACGGATTTATTGCTGGAGAAAATGGTAATATAGACTTTCTAAACGAATTCCAAGTTGAAGGTGAAGACTATGGATATAAGAATTTTATTAAAACAATAAGTTCAATTCTTGTAGGAAGGAAAACATATGAAAAGGTAATCAATATGGGATATCCTTATCATGAGGATAAGGATGTTTATGTAATTACAAGGAATTCTAAACCTTCTTCAAAAAAACTTCATTTTTACAACGAGGATTTGAATAAATTGATCAATGAGCTAAAAGGGTTGAACTCAGGAGATATTTATTGTGATGGTGGTGCTGAATTGGCACAAGCACTAATAAGTATCGGCTTAATTGATAAAATAATCCTATCTATTATCCCTGTTAATCTTCATAAAGGAACTTTGCTCTTTAAAAATGGTTTTGTTCCTTCTGAATTTCTACTTGAGAGTCAGGTTAAATTTAAAACAGGACTAACACAATTTACCTATAATCTAAAATCGAATTGAAAGCTATTGTAGTTGCTGCAACTTTGAATAATAGGGGGAGCAACATATAATGATAAAACCGTTATACTGTGATAGTGTAGCGGTTTTTTTTATTTTTATGACATGAAAAAGATGATAACATCCACCCATGGCGCTTTTGCTGGTCTTTTGTCTGCAATTGTAGCCTCTTTATGTTGCATTACCCCTGTTTTGGCATTGTTTTCTGGGTCTACGGGTATTGCTTCCACCTTTACTTGGATAGAGCCGTATAGGTCATTTTTAATAGGCTTGACCCTCTTAATCCTCGGTTTTGCCTGGTACCAAAAATTAAAACCTCGCCCTCAGGATATGGATTGTGTATGTGAGGATAAGAAACCTAAATTCATCCAATCAAAAACATTTTTGTTTTTGGTAACCCTTTTAACGGGTGTTTTGTTGACGTTTCCTTATTACTCGAATTTATTCTATCCTGATACAAGCGTTGAAAAACAGGTCGTTTACGTATCAGAAAACAATGTAGGTGAATTGAGTTATTCAATTCAAGGTATGACCTGTACCGGTTGCGAAGCCCATATTGAAAATGAAGTCAATCAATTGAAAGGTATTTTGGAAGTAGATGCTAATTACGAAACATCTCGTACTTTTGTAAAGTATGATAAGAGTAAGGTTAGGTCTGATGAAATAGCTAAGGCCATTGAAAAAACTGGTTATAAAATAGTAGAATAATGGAATTAATCTTAAAATCCATTCTTACTTGCCCGAACTGTGGGTATCAAAAAGAGGAGGAAATGTCGACGACAGCTTGCCAATTCTTCTACGACTGTGAAAATTGTAGAAAGATTTTAAAACCCAAAGAGGGTGATTGCTGTGTGTATTGCTCGTATGGCGCTATTCCGTGCCCTCCGATTCAAGAAAATAAATCTTGTTGTTAGTAAGTTATATTAACCAGAATAAAATATTCTCTTTCCATGACTTAGTTGTGCTGCATCTTTGAACAACAGGGGGAGCAGGTGAAGCCGCTACACTACACTAACAATTTAAACCCTTCATTTTGTGAAGGGTTTTTTCTTACAATTAAGTATTATAAAATAGCATTCAAAAAAAACCAGAAGTAGATTCTATTATGAGGTTAATCGTTATGAAAGAAAAAAATACTCCTAGTTTCTATATTACTACATTAATCATAACCCAATTTAAACAATTTTAATTATTGTAAACTATTGAGTTTTTATGCCAAAGCAACTACTTGCTTTGATCTTTTTCTAAATTTAGAAACACGTATTTGAGTAGCAGGTTTTTCTCTTCTTAGCATTCCCATTATTGCGTCAGCGTGGCCCTGATTAGGCTCTAACGCAACCGTGTAAGTTTTAACTTCCATGGTCATAAATTTAACATTAGACTAATGCAACCTTTTTTATCACAGGGTACGTTGTACACCACCCCGCTCACGATTTATTTATACACCCCGTGTTGCCTGGTGTTATAAAGTATAATAAAGTTACAAAAAAAAAATAAATCCCAAAAGTGCTTAATAAGAAATCCCCCGCAAATGATTTTTTTTAAGATTAAGAATACAGAAAAACCTAGCATTTTTTTAAATTGCTATTTATTAATCATAAATTAAAAATGAAAAATTTTGCTCTTATAGCTATTCTAAGTTTACTATTGTCATGTGGACAAGAATTTGCTAAAATCAAGGTGACTGATGAAAAGTCTAAAATCATTGAAAAAATTTTTGAGGAAGTATCAGCAGAAAATATAGAATATCTTGAAGAGGTCTTCTCTGATAAAATGAAAATGGTTAATCCAAAAGAAATAGAATTTAACAAATCAAGTTTTATTCTTGGTATAAAAGATATGTACGATTTATTTGATAATATAACTTTTGAATCTTCAGATGGAGATACAGATGGGTCAGAAATTGAAACAAACTATTATTCCAATGGCAAAGTATGGACATCCATTTGGAATAATTTTAGTGCAACTGGTAAATACACTGGTCAAGAAATCAATATTCCATTTCACATATCATACCAATGGGAAGGAAATAAAATCATTGAAGAATTCCAGTTTTTTGATATGACAGCATTTGAAAATGAAGCAACTGCAAGAAATGCTAAAAATAATACTTCTCAAAAAATATCCTTTTTGATTGAAATGAGAATCAATAAGGGGAAAAAACTAAATGAAATTAAATCCTTTCTTTCTGAGCTTACCTCCTTAATGAGAAAGAATGAGCCAGAAGGTTACGATTATGGCTATTATATTTCAGGAGATGGTAAAAAAGTAACGCTCACAGAAAAATATCTGACTTCGGAAGCAGCAATAAAGCACGCAGATAATTTTGAAGGTGGACCAAACATGAAAACTTTTTTAGAGATGTTCACGCTTGAATCATTTATTATAACTGGAAATTCTACTGAGCAACTAAAAGATAGGCTAAAGGCATGGATCCCTATATATAGGACTCCTATAGGTGGCTGGAGTCATTAAAAATATAAGACTAAAGTAATTTATATGATAAAAACCCCTCCATTATTCATGGGGGTTTTTTTGTAATATATACAACTATATATATATTTGAATTAAATAAGATCAAATTGATTAAGTCCTTTATATCATATATTCTCGTTGGAATTCTATTTTTCCCATCTATTTTGCAAGCCTCCCATCTTGCTAATGATCATAAAGATGAAAAGTTTTGTTTTGAAAATAGTCTACATTTTCACAGTGATGATCAATCTTGCTTGTTTGAATATACTTTCAATAATCAATTATCTGACTTAAAGAAAAATTATTCTTTAGAAATCTCTCTTGAGTATTTTTCTGAAGGAGTTTTAAATAAAGTTCTTTTTTATTCAAAAAATTATTTTTGCCTAAGTGATGAAAGAGGCCCTCCATCACATAAGATTTCTCCAAAAGTTTAAAGCAAATAATAATTTAATTTTAAAATATATAATCATGAAACTCTTTTTTAATGGTTTCAATTTTTTATTGAAAATCAAAGTATGCATAATCATTTTTTCTGCCTTTTTTTTCACTCCAAGTTGTTCTAAAGATAATGACCCAGAAGAAATAAATGAAGAGGAAGAAATCAACAGGGTTAGTCTTACCTTTATAGAAGGCTCAAACACTCAAACATATACATGGAATGAAGATTCAAATGCTCCATCTATAAATTTAGAGGCAAATAAAAACTATCAGGTCAGTATTTATTTCTATGATGCATCCGATCCAAATGACATAGAAGATATAACAGAGGAAGTTATTGAAGAGGCTGATGAACATTTTGTTTTTTTTGAATTAGCTGGAACTTCCAATTTAACAATTCAACCCTCATCAAATGACGCTTCAGGATCAGATGGAGTTCCAATAAATTTATATACTGATTGGACAACTGGAGATTCTGAATCTGGAACCAGCAGAGTTTTTCTTATCCATGAGCCTACAAAAAAGACAGGAACAACAAGAACTGATTTTGGTGGTGAAACAGACGTAGAACTTGATTTTCCATTATCAATTCAGTGACCTAATGCCTTAATTTATTAGATTAAAGGAAAAATTGAATAAAAAAGAACTCTATTTTGAAAAAAATATTTTTATTTCTCCAATTGTTGTTTTTAATGCATTCTTATTCTCAAGAATGCAATTACTCTTTTTATGGTGAAATTTTTGATCTTCATTTAAATGAAAATTTATCTGATGCTAAAATTAAGTTAGAAGGTATAGAGATTGAAGTCTTTTCAAACCAAATTGGAGAATTTGTGATTGAAAATCTTTGTAAGGGAGAATACTCAATAGTCATTTCTCATCCAAATTGTAAACCCTTGAATGTTAATATTTCTATACCAAGAAAAGAGGTTAAAAAAATTTACTTAGAACATCATCAAACCGAGCTTGAGGAAATAATAGTTATGGGAGAATCTATTCTAAGTGAAGGCATTTCTAGTATTGAAGCCTTAATGACTAGTGAAGAAACATTGCGTTATAAGTCAAAAAGTTTAGGGGATGCAATAGAACAACTATCTGGAGTTTCTTCTTATAAAACTGGAAATTCAATTGTTAAACCAGTATTACATGGGCTAACTGGTAGTAGAATAGGTATAATAAAAAATGGTATACGTTTGCAAGACAACGAATGGGGAGTTGATCATGCGCCAAGCATTGATTTAAGTAATATTGAAAGTATTCAATTGATAAAAGGAGCTGGAACTTTAAAATATGCTGGAGATGCAATTGGTGGCATAATAAAAATTAATTATGATAAAAATTTTATAAAGGATTCCTTGTATGGATATAATAGTTTAGGGTATAATAATAATGGAAAAGGGATATATTTTATATCTAAAATTATTAAATCGTCGAATAATGGAAATAATTTTGGTGCTAGCATATCTCTTAAATCAAATGGAGATTACAACTCTAAAAACTATAATTTATCAAATAGTGGTGCTAGAAAGATTGCAGGATCCATTTTCTTTTCAAAAAATAAAATTACTAAAGAGTGGGGAGTTAGATATAGTTTTTTTAGAAATGAAATAGGAATTTTATTCTCAGCACATGTCGGAAATCTGGGAGATTTAGCTCGGGCTATTAACTCTCAAATTCCCCTTGATATTAGGTCTTATACTAGAAAAATAAATAGTCCATATCAATTAGTTAATCACCATAATTTTTCAGCTTTTATCAAAAATAAAAATTATGAAAGAATAAGGTGGGATTTAAATTATTCTTATCAATCAAATCTTAGGCAAGAGTTTGATTTAAGGCGAGGACAGTACAAAGATCAAGCTGGTTTAAATATACACCTGCAAACGCATGATTTAGTTTTTGACATGGAATTAATGAACAAAAATAGATTTGCTTGGAAATATGGTGCTTCATTACAATTTCAAGATAATTTTTCAAATCCAAATACCGGTTTGAAAAGATTAATTCCCGATCATCAAAAAATGAAATTTGGTTTATATGGTGTTTCTGAATTTAATTACTCTGATGGTTTTAGGCTTGAAGCTGGAATGCGATTTGATATTGATTATATAAATGCAAAAAAATATTATGACATTGATTTGTGGAATGAACTTGGATATGATGACAACTTCAAATCAACTATTCTATTAGAGACAAGCTTAGGTAATTACTTAACTGAACAAATTAAATCATTTAAAAACTTATCCTCAACTTTTGGAATGAAGAAAAAAGTGAATAATGATATTAATGCTATTTTAAATCTAGCATATACTTCAAGATCTCCAAATGCTGCAGAATTATTTAGTGATGGTCTTCATCATTCAATGGCTACAATTGAATTAGGAAATTTGAGATTAATCCCTGAAAAGGCATTTAAATTAATTTTTTCATTTGAAAACAAAAATGGGCCTGTTAGTTACTCTTTGACTGGATTCAATTCGATAATTAAAAACTATATTAACCTAGAACCATCTCTAGATGGATTTGAAAAAACTGCAAGAGGCGCTTTCCTTAAAAGAGAGTATAGACAAATTCCTAACGTTAATATGCGAGGACTTGATTTTGATTTACAATTAGAGCTTTCAAACAAAATTAATATAAAATCTTCTGCCTCTATTATTGAGGCTTTTGAAGATGATAATATCCCATTAGTTGATATCCCTCCTTTTAATATAAAAAATGAATTCATATTTGAGGTATCACAAAAAACCCCTTTTGTTATAAGAATCAAAAGTGAATATGTAGGGAAGCAAAAAAAGTTCCCCAATCAAAATTTTAATTATGATTATTTAATTAATGGGGCAATAAATGAGATGGAGGTAGACATTAGTGTCACTCCAAAAGACTATCATCTTCTAGGGTTACAAATTGAAAAAGAATTTTATAAGAAAATAAATGGCCGAATTTATATTGATAATATTCTTAATTTGGAATACAGAAGTTATTTAAATAGACTACGGTATTTTGCTCCAGAAATTGGGAGGCTAATTGGTTTAGAATTAAATTATAAATTTTAATTTAGTTAAGTACTTATCTTTGTAGTTATGAATAAATATAGAATCAGGAGTATTGGAATTAGTATTATCATTGTAGGGGTAGTCTTATCAATATCAGAATTCTTGATCGATAACAGTGAGATAGTACTAGGCGTTGGCCTCATCTTATTCCTTATTTCTTTTATACTGAAAAGATAAAAAATGAGTCAGATAATTTATCTCAATATTATTTCAATTTAATTCTTGCTACGTAGGAAAATGCTGTTACATAAAGATACTCTTCATTAGTATCAAAATTGCAATTCGTAACACCTCCGCCAAAATTGATTGTCCCTAATAAATCTCCTTGAGGAGAAATTATAAGAACCCCATTTGGTCCGGTTGAAAAGATATTACCTGATGAGTGAACCTTTAGCCCGTCAAATCCTCCCTGATATTTTTTAGTTAATTCCTTTCCATCAAAAAATAGTTCTCCTTGAAAATTTTCAGTATCAAACTTCATAATCTTTGGATCGTCAGTATCTGAGTTGTTTACATAAACAGACTTTTCATCCAATGAAAGAACAATTCCGTTGGGGATGGACATTTCTTTAGAAACCAAACTCAAATCTCCTTCTGCAGATAACTTGTATACACCGTTGAAATCTAATTCTTTATACCTGTTATCAAATGAAGAACTAGCCATTTGAAAAAAGCCATATGGGGGATCAGTAAAATAGATATCTCCATTTGAAGCTATAGATAAATCATTTGGGCTGTTAAATTTTTTCCCCTCATAGTTGTCAATTATGGTTGTGAAAATTGGATCATTAGTTTTTTGATTTGCAATAAGAGCAAGCCTTCTGTCGCCATGTTGGCAAATAACTATATCTCCTGATTTATTAAACATAATGCCATTAGCCCCATTAAGCCCCTCTTCGAATGCTGGCGAATATCCTGTGTATCCAGAAGGTTTAATAAAATCTTGTACACCTTCTTTTTCATTCCAAGTGAACATTTTATTTTGTGCTACATCTGTGAAAATTAAACTTTTTGAGTTTTCATCCCACAAAGGGCCCTCAGAAACAATTAATGAATCAGCAATTATTTCAATCTTTGAAGATTTATCTATAATAGATACAATTGAATCGTCAATAATTGTAATGTCATCATTTTTAATTTCAGTCTGACAAGCGGAAATAATAAAAAGAAACAGATAAAAAATTCCTATTTTTTTCATACGATATAAACTTTATGACTTAAATATACAAAATCATTTCACCTATGATTAAACAAGGTGTTTTTTATTATCTTGTAGATTAGCTATTTAACTATTTTTTTCTAAATTCATTCCATAATTGACTCACTCCTATTAAAATAAATCCTATCCAAAAAATAATTTCAAAAACACCCTCTGTCTCAGGAGAGCTCCAAAAAGAGAAAAAAGGAAAAGAAATAACTAGTATTAAAAAACCAATCCAACTCAAGTTTTTGATTAACCAATTCATAAGATAAATATATAAAACACTTTATATGTCAACAAGATAAGTGTTGATTATATTTGGTTACTAATCATAAAATCAATTGAAATGAAAAAAACTATTTTTATTTTTTTACTTGTTTTCTCATTAAGTGTTTATTCGCAAAATATTTTATGGGAACAGGTTGGCTTAAAAGTTAACCAGGGGACAGAAAATTTTGTACTTGAACTTGTTGACAGCTTTTATACTAGTATAGAAAAACCTGAAAATATTGTCATAAGTCTTGATGCGGTATGGTATCGCCCAGAAGGTTTTGAAACTACTCACTATTTAACATTTGCTGGTTTAGCAGAAGATCTTGGCAAATTTAAGAGCGCTTCGCTCTGGCAGTGTCTATGATGAGTATAATCAAAACTTTCTCAATTTTGCAGAAATAACATCCATTAGCTCAGGGGGAACTCTCATGCGGTTTAATGTTGACAAAGGGAATTACCCTATTTCGCAAATGTGGCGTTTTAGTGTTGAAGATCCTGTAACTTTTGCAAATGAGTTTGTAAAAATGATAAAGGAATTTCCTCCAGAGGGATACCTCTCTATTGGACTACTTTCTCAAGGTTCTGATGGAGATTCTCACTATATATATACTACTCATAAAGATTATGCAACTGCTCTTTCTTGGGGTCCAAAAACAGAGGGACAACAAAATGCATTCATGAAATTCCAAAAAATTGTAAATCCTATATCTGATTATCTTGGAACAATTACTATGAATAACATTAAAACTTGGAACTAAATTTTATACCTTAAATCAATTAAAAAACCTCCTTTTTAATAATTAGGGGGTTTTATTTTTATTAGCAACTTTTACTTTTAAAATAAATTCGACTTTCCCAGGGTTGAAGAAAGTTTTGCTTTTCATTTGATAGATAATTCGAACTAGATAGAGTATAATCTTTAACATAATCAGCGCTAAATTCTTGTAGATTATCACTAAAATTATGAGCTACCAAAAACATATATTTTTCATCCCATCTTTTATAAATAAATAATTTAGAATGATTGGGTTCAAGATCTTTATATTCTCCATATACTAGAGTTTTGTTTGCTTTTCTAAAAGCAATCATTTTTCGATAATATTGTAAAATCGAATGAGGGTCCTCTTCTTGATTAGTTACATTGATCATTTTAAAATTTTTATTAAGTGGAATCCAGGGTTTTCTTTTAGTGAAACCTCCATTTTTAGATGAATCCCACTGAATTGGAGTTCGAGCGTTGTCCCTACCCTGTTTATGTACCAATTTTAAAAACAGTTCCATGTCTTTCCCTTCGATCTCAGCCAATTTCCATGCATTAAGAGTTTCCACGTCATCATAAAATTCTATTGAAGGATGAGCAACATTTACCATTCCAATTTCATCGCCTTGATAAATATATGGGGTTCCTCTCATCGTCATTAAAAGAGTTACAAGTAATTTCGCCGACTCAAAGTGATAATCTTTATCATTGCCAAAACGAGATACAATTCTTGAAAAATCATGATTCCCTAAAAAAATACTATTCCATCCGTTATTTGCCAGAAGATTATCCCATTGACTAAATATTTTTTTAAACTTTATAAAATCTATAGGAATAGGATCATACTTACCTTTGGGGCCATAGTCAATGAACAAATGGTCAAAATGAAAAACCATATTTAATTCATTTTCTTTTTCAGATACATATTTAAGAGCATTTTCTAAATTAATTCCCGGTCCCTCACCAACTGTAACTATATCATATTTTGATAAAACCTTTCGATTCATTTCTTTTATAAATTCATGAACACGAGGGCCATTTGAATAAAACTTTTCCATTAATTCAACAATAGGCATACTATCAGGAATATCTTCAAAAGCTAATCGTTTGGAAATCATGGAAATTACATCCATACGGAAACCATCCACCCCTTTGTCTAACCAAAAATCAATAATAGAGTAAATCTCTTCACGTACTTCAGAATTTTCCCAATTTAAGTCTGGTTGTTTCTGAGTGTATAAATGAAGAAAATATTCTTTGGTTTTTTCATTCCATTTCCATGCACTACCCCCAAATACAGATTGCCAATTATTTGGAGGGGTTTTAGGGTTACCCTTTTTCCATATATAATGATTATGATATTTGTTTTCTTTACTCTTTTTTGCTTCCTCAAACCAATAATGTTCATCAGAGGTGTGATTTACGACTAAATCCATAATTAATTTTAACCCAGAATTATGAATAGCCTTTAATAATCTGTCAAAAGCTTCATCTCCACCAAAATCATCACTAATTCTGCGATAGTCAGAAATATCATATCCATTATCGGCATTTGGAGATTTATAAATTGGACAAAGCCAAATAATGTCTACCCCTAGTGATTTTATGTGTCCTAATTTTTCAATTATTCCATCTATATCTCCCAAACCATTTCCACTGGTATCTTTATAAGACCTAGGGTAAATTTGATAAACCACACTCTCTTTCCACCAATTTTTGTTCATCTATTGATATTATTTAAACAGAATAATAAAAATATAGCTGCTATACAAATAAATAATAATATAGCCCATGTTATATAATTCTGATTTTACAGCATTCTTTCATTGTCTAGATTTAATTATTATTAGCAGATCCTGGAGTAGGAGTTTCAAAAAATATCCATTCATCAAGGTTTTCAGCATTTCTACCCATAGAAATATCTGTAGTTTGAGAGCTAAAGGTTAAAGAATCAATAACTGTAGTCCCGTCTTTATCGATTAAAATAATTGATTCCCCTGATCCTTTTAATTTTTTACTTAAATGTAATACTCCCTGTTCTTGATCATCATCACACCAAAGGATTAAATATCCACCTGGAGAAATTGTTGATTCAGACGGATCAGTGTCAGGAATTAAATAGGGATTATCATCTCCTGGGGTATCAGTAAAATACATGCCTCCTAAGTCAATTGATTGATCAGAATCGTTATATAATTCTACCCAATCATCGTAGTCACCTGACTCATCTGCACAACAATAGTCGTTGCTAGCTAAAAATTCATTAATAATTAAACCTCTTTCTTTGTTGGTATTATCATCTTCTTTACTGCAAGAATAAATTAAGGGCAAAACAAATAGCAAAAGTGTTAGTTTTTTCATAATCAAAAATTAATAAACTTAAATTTAATATTTCCTATCCCAAAAATAAAAAACCCTCCAAAAGAAGGGTTGTGAAATTAATTATAAATTTAATTTAGATCTATTTAAGGAAGTAATCTGAATTGAAATTAATCTTATCTCCAAAAAGAATTTCTGGTGTTTGAGGCTTGTTAAAATCAAGTATTGATTTCTTTCCCACTCTATCCCTTACTAAATCAAATAACTCTTTAGAAGAAATATCTCCTTTATTATCCTTTAAAATCTTTAAAAAATGATAAGTAAATAACCCATGTTGGTTTTTATCATCTGTCAACGAAGTCTCCTCTCCAGAGCTAGAGCTATAAAGAACCATTTTACTGCCAATGTTAGGATTCATATAATCAATTTGATTATCTGATTTAACAAAATCAAAATCAATAAAACTTTTTTTACTTCCTTCTTGTGGTTTCTTTTTTATTCTCCATTTACCTACTCCCTTTAAATTAATTAAAGGTTCGGGAGATCTACTAGCGCCACTAAAACAAGCGTCAATAACTAAAGTGCATTTTTTATAATCATGAATACTGAAATCTTTAAGTAAATCATTTAAAGAAATTGCTTGATCAACTGTATAGCCACTAATATCTACTGGCATAAGATATGGATTATTTGTAGTTTCGTGAGGCATGCCATGACCTGAATAGTAGAAAATAAACTGTTTATTTTTCCCATCAAATTTCATCAAATTTTTAAATTTTGAAAGATTCTGAGAAATCTCACCATAAGTACCATTAATTAATAAAATAATATTCTCCTCTGGTAAACCATACATTTGAACTAAATAATTTTTAAAACTCTCTGCATCTCTTGAAGCAAATGGAACATTTTGACTGGTTGATACATTAGATTGATATGAACTATAATCCTCATTCCCTATAATAAGCGCATATCCATTAATTTTTTTTGAACTACTTGGAATTTCTGTATCTACATCACTTAACTTATAATCAGCAGATTTCTTTAAGGCTATAAGTTTATCTATTTCATGAATTGTAAGTTCAATATTAATCTTTCTCTGATCTGCTCCATATAAATTAGATTCCTCAGAGTAATGAATATATTTATTTCTTGTTGAATCAAAAACATCAGTATAATTTTCAATAAACTCTCTAACCGAATAGGTTCTTAAAAAACCCAATTCACTATTGGATGCAATACCCTTTTGCTCGTTTATGGTAATCCCATCTAGAGATCCTTGAAAATAATATGGGAAATTTCTAAAATCTCCAAACTCCCCGTCGTATGGCAGGTTTGCGTTCACTCTTGACTTATCTGTTGATCCTGTTATTTTAAAAGTTACTCTAGTTGCCTCCTCGAGATATCCAGATAAATTTTCTTCAGTAGACTTTATAAAAAAATCCATGAGAGTTTTTGCAGAGGGTGAATCAAATAAATTATATTTCCCTGCACCATAATCAGATGTTTGAGCTCCTATCTCAGCTGTTACTCCTTTGGAAAGAAAAGAGACTTTCAAATTTAATTCTTCTTCCCCAGTAGAATCTTTTTCTTTTACAAGTCTTGAATCTACAGATAGGTCAACCGTATTAATTATTCCATCTTCTTTCAGAGAAGCAACAATTTCTGTTAAGTTATTTTTTAGAATAACTTCCTGTCTTGAAATTTCCTGAGCTAATAAAATAGCTTCTTGTTCTTCTTTTATAATTCTTTTATCTCTCTCAGGATTATAAACATAGCTCTTTCCATTCTCCTTGTTTACTAATAAAACATTACTAATATCAAAGGAATTTATTTCATTAATATTATAATTTAATTCCTTTACAGTCATAAGAGAAGGATCAAGATTACTCGAAACGTTAACAATTACCTCTTTAAATGGATCAACTTTAACTTTTACCGATCCATTATTAGCCATTGATATTTTTGTCTGACCTCTTCTTTTTGTTGTAGCAATACTATCGATTATATTCTGTTTACTATTATTAAAATAATTAGATGAAATATCTATTGAAGTCCTTTTTGAATAGGAAATTTCATCTTCATTTTTTTGACGTTTAAAGAACTTATTTTTTATTTGATCAATTCTTTTATCAACATACAATTTAAAATCAGGATCAAACTGGGTTATATCCCATATAGCGATTTTAGAATCTTCCCCATAAGAAATTAAAAATTCCTTTTCATCTCCATACTTGTATGTTGCAATTATTTCTAGCTTTAGATCAGCCTTGTGAATTTTGCCAAGAGGGAGAATTTTTTTTGAAATTGTGTTAAAAGTATATAACTCTCCCTTTGAATTCCCAATAAATAAATGTGGGTCTTCAGGGTGTGAAACTATAGAAGTGATTTTTGAATCAGATACTTTATGTTCATTTATTTTACCCTCTAAATTTTGATCAATTAATGAAATTGAACCATCTTCATGCCCCAATGCAACCTTATATAAGCTCTCGAATGTATGTACAGAGGATATTGGATTTGAAACCTTAAAACTTTTTTGAACCTTATTGTCTCGAATAGCCAGTAGTTCCTGATTAGAGACTGCAAAAACTTGATTTAGGTTAGCAGACCAACTAAAATCTACTATTCCAGAATCATATATTCGTTGTCCATTTGAAATTTCATTTCCAACTTTATGAGCAAAAATTTCCCCAGAATCTGATAACAAGAAATAATTTCTTCCGTATTTATCAGATATAATTTTCTTCAATTGATAATTTAAATCAGTATTTATCTCGTTAATAAGATTTAATTCATCACTAACCTGAAAGCTTGATATCTTAAAACTTCCTACAGAAAATAATTCTCTCCCAAGAGGAGATAATTTAATTGAAGGGCGATTCTTGGTTTTTAAAACCTGAACATTATTTAGAGTGTAAACACCTTTTTTGGTGGAAACGAAAATTTTAAATTCCTTATTTGTTAACCAAAGAATATCTTCTTTGAAGTCAAATTCATAAGACTTTTTTATTTGAGAGTAACTAGTGGTAAAAAAAATATTACCTGCAAATAATAATATCGATAATATGCCTAATCTGTTTGTCATATACAAAAAACGTAAAGCCTGTTAATAAATTGTTTTCAAATTAAAATTTACTACTGAATGAAAAAAATTTTTTGCGCACTATTTTTTATAAAAAAATTGAAATAAAAAGCAAAATCTAAAAAATTAAAAATTTCAATTTTTGATGATTTTTGGTCATTTTTGGTCATTTTTGGTCATTTTTTAAATTTTTATTTTAAGTCTTTTTTTGTTAAAATCTATTAGCTTTTTAGTGGCAGATAAATTATTGTTGTAATTTCATAAGCATAAAACTAAAATCAATTAAATGAAAAAGCTATTTACACTAACACTAATATTAACTTCTATAGTTACGCTTGCTCAAAATGTAGTAAATATTACCTACGTAACTGTACCAAGGGAAAATTCTCAAGAATTTTTGTCTCTTCATAAAAAATTTATGAATTTAACCCTCTCTGAAGAGAGGAAAATTATGGGTTCTGGTATTTTTTCTCATGTCTATGCTGGAGATTTTACTTTTGCTATCTATGATTTTTACGATAACGCTTCAGATATTGATGAAGATGCAAATGTTACAAATAAAGTTCTTGCAAAAAATGTTGAAGCAATGAATCTTTCAAAGGAAGAACAGGAAGCCTTAACAGCTGATTGGCGTCTTTATTCAAGATTATATGCTGATAATCACTCTGATCAAATAAGAATTTTTCAAGGTTTAGATACATTAAGATATGAAAAGGAAGGCATGGATTGGAAATCCAGAAAAGTTTTTGTAAACCACAAGTTTAATACAAAGTGGGGCAAGAACATTGATTTCAGGAATACTTGGCTCGCTGGATATGCCAAAAAATTAAAAGAAAGTGGAACAATTGAAGCAATGTATGCAAGTCGCCATCTTTATGGTTCTGGAATGAGTTGGCATATGTATGTAGTCTATCCAGACTGGAATTCACTTGCTAAATGGCAAGAAAATTTCAGCATTGGAGAAATGGATGAAAACACAAAAACATTTTGGGAAAGTATTTCAAGTCATTCAGATGATGTAATGTCATATATTGGAGGAATAGATGAAGAAACCGGAAAGTTTGATTACGTAAAATAAATTTCTGTAAATTTTATTTGAAAAATAAAACCTCTCAAAAATGAGAGGTTTTTTATTTGAAAAATTGAATTATTTTTTTGATTTAAAACTAAACAATTGAAAACTGAAATAAAGGAAATACTTTTTGAAAATATACAGGAAAAAGTGATTGATGTTGAGGCTCTAAGTGGGGGCGATATTAATTTTGTTTATAAGTGTGAATTGGAAAATCAAACAGTTGTAATAAAAATTAATGATAAAGATTTATATCCTGAAATGTTTGAAAAAGAAAAGCTTGGTTTAAAACTACTGTCCAACTCTTCATTTGTAATACCAAAGGTACTCTCAGTTGGGCAAAAGAACAAAAAGGCCTATATAATAATGGAATATATCCGTAAAGCAAAACCTTTTAATTGGGAATTATTTGGAAGAAATCTTGCGTTTTTACATAATATAAATAATCACACTTTTGGATTAAATCATGATAATTATATTGGTTCTCTTGAGCAAATAAATAATTCAAAAGATAGTTGGATTGATTTTTATGTGGAAAATAGAATCTTATACTTAATAGAAATAGCTATTGATAAGGGATTGATGGAATATAAATCAGCAAACAAAATAGAATCCTTAAGCAAGAAAATAGAATCCATTGTTCCCGAAAAAAAACCATCTCTATTGCACGGAGATCTTTGGTCTGGTAACTTAATTTCTGATCTGGAAGGAGATCCGGCTTTAATTGATCCTGCTGTTTATTTTGGTCATTCTGACATTGATTGGGCAATGCTGCATTTATTCGGTAATCCTCCTAGCCATGCTATTTATTCATATAATGAAATTATT
>JAQWON010000021.1 GCA_029245825.1 Flavobacteriaceae bacterium | reverse complement strand
ATCCACTCATCAGAGGTGTCCATAAGATTAGTCAAATCATCATTTTTTACTATGTTTTCAGGAGCATACATACCTAAGCCTGATATTTTCGAATTATACATAGTGAGATCCTTTAAATGCAATTTAGGTAATTCATTTGATAAATTATTTTATTTTTGAAATCTTTGTGGATTATTACATATATGTCAATATGTCATCTTAACACAAATGGTACTTTTTTTGTTTAATAAAATATAAAAGTTAAAAAATGGCAAAAGGTAAAATAAATGTATCGGTAGAAAATATCTTTCCTCTAATTAAAAAGTTTCTTTATAGTGATCACGAAATTTTTCTAAGAGAACTCATCTCGAATGCAACTGATGCTTCCAGTAAATTGAAACATCTTACTAGTGTTGGGGAAATTAAAGGAGAAATTGGTGATCTTCAAATTGAAGTTAAAGTTGATAAAAAAGGGAAGAAATTACACATAATTGACAAAGGTATTGGCATGACCTCAAAAGAGGTTACAAAATATATCAATGAAGTTGCATTTTCAGGAGCTGAAGAATTCCTTGAAAAATACAAAGACTCGGGAAAAGATGCTGGAATAATTGGTCACTTTGGGTTAGGTTTTTATTCGTCTTTTATGGTTGCAGATAAAGTAGAAATACATACAAAATCATACAAAGATGAACCCGCTGCTCATTGGGAATGTGATGGTTCTCCAGAATTTTCTCTTAAAAAAACTGACAAAAAAGAAAGAGGGACTGAAATTATTCTCCACATAAATAAAGATTCCAAAGAATTTTTAGAAGAAAGTAAGATAAGTGAACTGCTAAGAAAGTACAATAAGTTTATGCCTATTCCAATAAAATTTGGAACTCGTGAAGAAACTTTACCCTTACCAAAAGATGCTAAAGAAGATGCCAAACCTGAAACTCAAACTGTTGATAACATTATAAATAATTCTTCTCCCGCATGGACAAAAACCCCTTCAGAATTATCAGATGAAGACTATAAAAATTTTTATAGAGAATTATATCCAATGCAATTTGAAGAGCCTCTCTTTAATATTCATTTAAATGTTGATTACCCTTTTAATCTAACCGGGATTTTGTATTTCCCTAAAATCAAAAATGATCTAAATATTCAAAAAGATAAAATTCAACTCTATCAAAATCAAGTTTTTGTTACAGATAATGTTGAAGGAATTGTACCTGAATTCTTAACTCTCTTAAGAGGCGTTATAGATTCTCCGGATATTCCTTTAAACGTTTCTAGAAGCTACCTTCAAGCTGATGGAGCTGTAAAAAAGATTAGCAACTACATTACTCGTAAAGTTGCTGATAAACTTAATTCTCTATTTAAAAAGGACAGGAAAAGTTATGAGGAAAAATGGAATGATATAAAAGTAGTTGTTGAATATGGAATGCTTACAGAAGATAAATTCTTTGAAAAAGCGGATTCTTTTGCACTTTATCCTACCACAGATAATAAGTTTTTAACCTTTAATGAGTTAGAAAAAGATATAAAAGATAATCAGACAGACAAGGATGGCAAACTTATAATATTATATGCTTCAGACATAAACGAACAACATAGTTATATTAAAAGTGCTGAAGAAAAAAATTATAGAGTTCTGTTACTTGATTCTCCTATAATCTCCCATCTAATACAAAAGCTAGAAACTAAAAAAGAAAAGATTTCATTTGTAAGGGTAGATGGAGATTCTATAGAAAATTTAATCAAAAAAGATGAAAATATTGTCTCAAAATTATCTGATAAAGAAAAAGAAAAGTTGAAGCCATTTATTGAAAAAGTTGTTCCATCAGAAAAATATACTGTTAAACTTGAACCAATGGATAGTAAAGCAATGCCTTTCGTCTTAGTTCAACCTGAATTTATGAGAAGAATGAAAGAAATGCAACAAACAGGTGGTGGGATGATGGGCAGTTTTCCTGAAATGCATACACTCTTAGTCAACACCAATCATGCCCTTGTTGGTCAAATATTAAATACAAAAACTCCTAAAAAAAGAGAGAATTTAATCAATCAAGGTTTAGATTTAGCTAAACTCTCCCAAAATCTTTTAAAAGGGGAAGAACTAACCGAGTTTATAAAACGTAGCCTTAAAATGGTTAAATAACTATTCAAAAATTTTATTTAAAATTGAAGCTAATCTAATCCCAGCCTTATAAAGTTGTGATTTAACTATAGGTAAATTCTTATATCTATATTCATATCCAAGTTTTCTATTTAGCGGTGATTCTAAATAAATTTGACGAGTATAGATTCTAGTTTCTTCAACCCAATTATTAATTGATTTATTGGTCTCGACCTTGATTTGATTAGTTGTAAAAATTGGCAGATCACTTGTCAGTTCAGTGTAACTCATATTATGACTTTCAATAATTTGGGTGTCCCAAATACGATGTAAATTTGTAATGTTACCAAACCAGAACAATTTTATATCATTCCCTCCACGATCTTCTTTACTTCCCAGGTGCATTGGCTGATGTATATCTCCAATAAAGTGAACTAATAATTTAAGATGAAATGATTTTTCTTTCTTGTTATATTTTGGACTCTTAAGAACTTCAATGCATTTATTAATTGCATACATGATATCTCCATCCTTTTCTCTTACCATTTCATCAAATTTTTTATTTAAAGGAATGTTTATATAATGCCATTTTGATATATAACTATACTTTTTTTCTGATTTTATTTCATCGGCATATGTTGAAACATTAGCCAAAGAATTACCCTCTAAAAGAAAATTAATTTTGTCTTTTGCTCTTTTTGTCAAATGATTCTCTGCAACAAGACGAACAACACGATGCCCTGTTTGCCCCATTCAGAAGGAATAATAGATACTGAAAAGAAAAAAACTGTATATATAAAGAAAAACATTTTATATTTTATTAAAATACAATAGTATAAATTTGTAGAATAATTCAAAAATATAATTTGAAAAAATTTATTCTCTTAAAAAAGATTATAATTTCTTTTTTTATAGCTAATTCTAACTGCTTTTTTGCTCAAAAAGAAACACCTAAAACAAAAGCAATTTTCATATCGGAAGAAATAATAATAGATGGGGTTGATAATGAAAAAGTATGGGATGATGCATTTGAATCAGAAAAATTCTGGCAATACCGACCATCTGACAGTTTGCCTGCTGAAAAACAGACGGAATTTAAATTTCTTTATAACGAAAAAAACTTATTCTTATTTGTTAAAGCTTACTCTAAAAATAAAGATTATGTTGTTCCTTCGCTAGAAAGAGATTTTGAAGGGTATGGGACAGATTTTTTTACTTTTACTTTTGATACATTTAGTGATGCCACAAATGGCTTTTTTTTTGGAACTAATCCATTAGGCGTAAAAAGAGAATCTCTTTTATCTAATGGAGCTAATGATTATAGAAGAGACAGTAACAGTAGCTGGGACACAAAATGGGAAGTCGAAAATAAAATCTATGAAGATTATTATACTGCAGAAATTAAAATCCCCTTTTCATCCTTAAATTTTCCAGAGAACAAAAAAATATGGAGATTTAACCTTTATCGATATAATACTCAAAACTCAGAATTTACCACTTGGGCTAAAGTGCCAAGAAATCAAATGATTGTTAGTTTGGCCTTTATGGGTGAGTTAGAGTTTGAAAAACCATTAGGTAAATCTAGAACTCCCTTTTATTTAATTCCATACCTTAATGCCATTACTAGCAATGACTTTGAAGAAAAAATTAAAAAAAATAAAGCAATAATTGGTGGTGATGCAAAAATATCTATTTCAAATGGTCTAAATCTTGATCTAACTTTTAATCCTGACTTTTCACAAGTAGAAGTGGACGATGAAATAATTAATTTAACAAGATTTGAAGTTTCTCTACCTGAAAAAAGACAGTTTTTTGTTCAAAACAGTGATTTATTTTCAAATTATGGAAACAGTCGTGACGCAAGACCCTTCTTCTCAAGAAGAATTGGTGTGGCAAAAGATATTAATGGGAATACAATCGAAAATAAAATAATTTCTGGGGCTAGACTTAGCGGAAAAATTGATGAAAACTGGAGATTAGGTATATTAAACATGCTAACGGAAGAAGACATTAAAAATGAAATACCATCAAATAATAATACTGTCTTTGCAATTCAAAGAAAAGTATTTTCTCGATCTAATATTAGCTTATTAATGATTAATAGAGAATCAATGAAATCTTACAGTTTCCTTTCTAATACAGAAAAATATAATCGTTTGCTAGGAATTGATTATAATCTAGCTTCAAAAAATAATGAATGGACAGGAAGACTATACATACATAAATCATTTACACCTAATTTTGGCAATGATAATTTGAGCTCAGGTATTAGAGTTGAGAGAAATAAAACTAAAAGCACTATTAGCGCTGGGGCTGGATATGTAGGTTCTGATTTTAAATCAGATTTAGGATATATAAGAAGAACTGATATTTTTAAATCACGTGCTAGTTATCAATACCGCATTTATCCAGAAAATGAAAAAATAAGATATTATGGATTTAGACAAGGTGTTTATTTAACACACAAACCAGACTCAGATTTTCTCCTTTCTGACAGAACATACTTAACAGAGTTTACAATGGACTTTAATAATCTAAGTGATTTGGAAATTCAAACTTTTAGTAGAATGACATATTTATTTAAACCCTTTGACCCAACAGGTTCGGACTCAGAAAATCCCTTGCCCGCTGAAAGAAGTTATAAGTATACTGAAATTGAGTTTAATTACTCTTCTGATCTGAGAAAACCTTTTTCTTTTGAAATAGGTACTTCTTTAGGGCAATTCTATAATGGCAATATATACTCTGTTGAAAGTGAATTTGAATTAAAATTCCAACCGTTTATAAGCACGGGTTTAGAATTAAGTTTTGATAAAGTAATACTACCAAAACCATATCCTACATCTTCTTTATGGCTTTTAAATCCATGGATGGATATAACTTTTTCTAAAAACACCTCTTGGAATACACTTATCCAATTTAATTCTCAATCCGAAACTCTAGGTATTAATACTCGCTTTAGATGGCGATTTGCTCCATTATCTGATCTTTTTATTGTTTATAATGATAATTATATTGCAGAAAACCCGTTTATACCTCGTCTAAGAAGTTTAAATCTGAAATTAACGTATTGGTTAAATCTTAATTAATGAAAAAAAATTATCACCTTATAATCCTTTTATTGCTAGTACTTAGTTGTATCAGTGAAAGCTTAAATGATATGGACACAATCGAAGTTAAAGGCTCAATTGAGGGGTTAAGAAAGGGGACTTTATATCTCCAAAAAATACAAGATTCCATTTTAATTGATCTTGATTCAATTGTTCTGAAAGGATCTCCTGACTTTAGTCTTAAAGCAAAGATAAATTCTCCTGAAATATTTTACTTATATCTAGATAAAAAAGATGGAGACACATTAAATGATAGAATACGTTTTTTTGGTGAAAAAGGGACCGTTGAAATCAACACTTTATTAAAAACCTATGAAAGTAGTGCCGAAATATTAGGTTCAGAAAATCATATATTATTAAAAGAATATCTAACCTTTATTAGAAAATTTGATCAAGAAAATCTGAAACTTGTAAAAGTTTATTTTAATGAACTTAGAGAAAATAATGTTTCTGAAAAATTAGACTCTATTCAAAAAAAGATGGATAATCTCCTTTTAAGAAGATATCTTTTTACTTTAAATTTTGCAAGCACAAACTCTAATAGAGAAATTGCTCCTTATCTATTACTGACAGAAGTAAATGATACAAGTATAAAATTACTAGATTCTGTTATGGTTAAACTAAGTCCTGAAATCAAACTATCAAAATATGGGAAAGATCTTAAAGTACTTATAGATAGAAGAAAAAAAGAAGAAAGTAGTCCCAGTAATTAGTTTTATTTATTGATTGTTCTCAAATTATTATCTAAAACATATTTATAAAATCGATCAAATATAATAAGAAACCAAGCAGTATATTTTTCTGGTCTTAATGCTAAATCTTCATTCAGTAATTCTAAACTAACCCACTTATAATCATCAACTTCACTAGAATTAATTTTAGGTTTATCATTACTAAAACCTAATAAAACATGATCAAATTCATGTTCAATTAATCCATTGTCAAATGAAGTTTTATAGATAAACGAAAATAATTTTTGAAGTGAAGTTCTAAATCCCATTTCTTCAAAAAGCCTTCTTTGACCAGCTTGAATTGATGATTCACCTTTACGTTGATGACTAACAAGTATTAGTCCATAATCCAGCTGAATGGTATTTATTCTCTGCCCTTCTTTGAATTAACAACTCGTTTTTATTGTTTAAAACAAATACAGAGAAAGCTCTATGAAGGATACCTTTTTCGTGTACCTCCATTTTTCCCATCGTACCTATAGTATTATCATTTTCATCAACTAAAATGACTTCTTCTCTCATTTACAAAAAAATATTAGAGTAAAACTAATAAAAGCATATTCATGAAAGATGTATATGTAAAAGATTTTGATATCATGCCTCACCAGTAGGTCCAAAATTTAGAGGTATAGGGGGTAATTCTTTGGACTTAATTTCTCCATTAACATTTTCAAAACGTTTAATGTTATCTCCAAGTGCTTTTTCCAATCTCTTGGCATGTTCAGGGGTAAGAATTACTCTTGATCTAACTTTCGCCTTAGGAGATCCAGGCATTATTGTAACAAAATCAACAACAAACTCTGAAACTGAATGATTAATAATAGCAAGGTTAGAATAGATCCCTTCAGAAGTTTTCTCATCAATTTCAATATTTATTTTCTTTTCTTTTTTTCCTTTGTCAGTCATTTGAAATATCTATTTTTTCTTCTTTATCAATTAGTAAACTGTTGTATTCATCTTTAGATCCAACAATAACTTCATCATATTCTCTAAGACCGGTTCCAGCAGGTATTCTATGACCTACTATAACATTTTCCTTTAATCCACCAAGCGAATCAACTTTTGCATTAACTGCTGCTTCGTTAAGAACCTTTGTAGTTTCTTGGAAAGAAGCTGCTGATATAAATGATTTTGTCTGCAAAGAGGCTCTTGTTATACCCTGAAGCTCAGGAGTTGCAGTAGCTGTATCTGCATCTCTCGCAATGACTTTCTTTTTCTTTTCCCTTAACAGGTATGAATTCTCATCACGTAATTGACGAGCAGAAATTATTTGTCCAGCTTTAAACTTGTCAGAGTCACCGATTTCTTCAACAACTTTTTTTGAATGTAAATTATCATTTTCAATTATAAAATCAGATTTATAGATAAGCTGATTTTCTAAAAAAATAGAGTCCCCGGGATCTTGAATCCTTACTTTTCTCATCATCTGACGTACGACAACCTCAAAATGCTTGTCATTAATCTTAACACCTTGGAGCCTATATACTTCTTGAACCTCATTTACTAAATATTGTTGTACTGCAGAAGGACCTTTTATCTTTAATATATCAGTCGGGGTAATTGACCCATCTGACAGTGGCATACCAGCCTTAATGAAATCATTTTCTTGGACTAATATTTGATTTGAAAGCTTAACCAGATATTTCTTAATTAAACCAAATTTTGATTCTACAATTATTTCTCTATTACCTCGTTTGATTTTACCAAAAGAAATAACACCATCTATCTCAGATACTACAGCTGGATTAGAAGGATTTCTAGCTTCAAAAAGCTCTGTGACCCTAGGTAAACCTCCTGTTATATCACCAGATTTAGCGGATTTTCTTGGTATTTTTACTAAAATTCTTCCCTCCTTTATACTATCACCCTCATTAATCATTAAATGAGCTCCGACTGGTAAATTATATGACCTTAATAATTTGCCCTTGGTGTCGTTAATAAGTAAGGCAGGAATTATCTTTTTATTTCTAGATTCTATAATAACCTTTTCCTGAAAACCAGTTTGCTCATCAATTTCAACATTATAAGTAATTCCTTGTTCAATATTCTCATAAACTATTTTACCAGAGAACTCTGATACAATAACACCATTAAATGGATCCCACTCACAGATTACTTCTCCAATAGAAAGCTTCTTTTTATTTTTAACAAATATTGAGGAGCCATATGGAATATTATTAACACTTAAAACATTTTTTGTTTTATTATCAATCAATTTAATCTCAGCAGTTCTAGATATGACAATATTGGCATCATTACCCTCACTGTCTTTACCCTTTACAGTTCTTAAATCTTCAATTTCAGCAATGCCATTAAACTTAGCTATTAAGTTATTTTCTTCTGAAATATTTCCAGCAACTCCACCTACATGGAATGTTCTCAAAGTAAGCTGAGTACCTGGTTCTCCAATAGATTGAGCAGCAACGACACCAACTGACTCTCCTAATTGAACCATTTTCCCAGTTGCTAAATTTCGACCATAGCATTTCACACATATCCCTTGTAATGCTTCACAAGTGAGAGGTGATCTAACTTCAACACTTTCAATAGGAGTACTTTCAATTTTTTTGATAATTTCCTCAGTGATTTGACTACCAGATTCAATTAAAATTTCATTAGTTATAGGGTCTTTAATTGGATTGAGGGATACCCTCCCTAAAATCCTTTCTCCCAAGGATTCAACCTGTTCTTCATTTTTTCTTAGAGCTTTAACTTTAATTCCTCTCAATGTCCCACAGTCAGAAATCTTAACTATGACATCCTGAGAAACATCAACTAAACGTCTAGTAAGATAGCCTGCATCTGCAGTTTTAAGAGCTGTATCTGCTAAACCTTTTCTTGCACCATGAGTAGAAATAAAGTATTCTATAATAGAAAGTCCTTCCTTAAAATTGGAAAGAATGGGATTTTCAATAATTTCTCCTCCTCCAACATTTGATTTTTTTGGTTTTGCCATAAGTCCTCTCATTCCAGTAAGTTGTCTTATTTGTTCCTTTGATCCTCTTGCGCCAGAATCTAACATCATATAAACAGAATTAAATCCTTCTTGGTCGTCGGTTATCCTTTTCATGGCTAATTCAGTTAATTTAGCATTAGTAGAAGTCCAAACATCGATTACCTGATTATATCTCTCATTATTTGTAATTAATCCCATATTATAAGTACTTAAAATACCCTCGACCTCAGAATTTGCCTCTTCTATCATTTTATTTTTTTCAATCGGAATTATTATATCTCCAAGACTAAAAGACAACCCCCCTTTAAAAGCAAAGGCATAGCCCATATCTTTTATATGATCTAGGAAAAGAGATGTTTCTGGAACACTGGTTAATTTTAGAATTTTACCAATAATTTCTCTAAGGTTCTTTTTAGTTAAAACCTCATTAAAAAAGCCTGATTTTTCTGGAACAACTTCATTGAATAAAACTCTTCCTACTGTAGTTTCAATAATTTGATTTTTCAAAATTCCATCTTGGTCAAAATCCTTAGCCCTAATCTTTATGATTGCATTAAGGTCTACTTTCTTTTCATTATATGCTATATGAACTTCATTAATAGAATAAAAAGTTAGCCCCTCTCCTAGTACAGGATTATCTTTAGTAGATTTTTTTGCTTTAGTCATATAATAAAGTCCTAGGACCATATCTTGAGATGGAACAGTTATCGGCGAGCCATTTGCAGGGTTTAAAATATTGTGTGAAGCTAGCATAAGTAATTGCGCTTCTAATATTGCTTCAGGTCCAAGAGGCAAATGAACAGCCATTTGGTCACCGTCAAAATCTGCGTTAAAAGCAGTACATACTAATGGATGTAATTGAATTGCTTTGCCTTCTATTAGCTTTGGTTGAAATGCCTGAATACCAAGTCTGTGAAGGGTTGGTGCTCTGTTAAGTAGAACTGGATGGCCTTTTAATACATTTTCTAAAATATCCCATACAACAGGCTCTTTACGATCAATAATCTTCTTAGCAG
>JAQWON010000128.1 GCA_029245825.1 Flavobacteriaceae bacterium | reverse complement strand
AAAAAATGATTGTTGAAAAAACTTATCCTCAAAGTCAAGTTCTTATTGATAATAATGGATATGGAGGTCTTCCATTGGCAATAAATAATGGTTTAAACTTAATTTATGGGTTAGAAAAAATGAAGGAACATGAAAAAAATAAAACTCCATGCTCTAATTTAATTAACCACCCGGATCTGCATTTTGTCTTCCCAAGGGTAGGTATGCCTAAAACAAATCTAAATTCTCATGTCTCAAATTTATTGGACTCATGGAGAGATTTTATTCTTTCTTCACCCTACGGAGAGATTTACGATTGGTTAAAATTACTTGACTCAGGAAACAAACAAGGGATTATAAATGTAGAAGAAGTCGCTAAAATTCAACAAAAAATGAGCTTGAAGTCCTATTCCGGAGGAAATAAAGTGATGATAATATGGGGTGCAGAAAAATTAAATTCTCAGGCTTCAAATAAATTACTTAAAATTATGGAAGAGCCGCCAGACAAATCCTATTTTATTCTAGTTACAGAAAAATCTTCAGCTCTTCTTCCAACTTTGATCTCTAGATGCCAAAGAATAACGTTACCTCCAATAGAAAGTCAAGAAATTAATTCTGCTTTAAAGGATTTCGATATAAATACAGATGTGAATAGTCTCGTAAAATTTAGTAAGGGTAGTTGGAGAAAAGTTTTGAGTAATATTTTTAATAGAGAGGAAAGAGATAGGTTTGAAAACTATTTAAATGAATTTTTAAAAACTTGTTTTAAAATCAAAAAAAGCAAAAGAGCTGTTATTGATTTGTTGAATTGGTCAGATTCAATATCTTCATTAGATAGGGAAGAACAAAAGGCTTTCATTAAATATCTCCTAGAGGTAATTAGACAGTGTCTGCTCATTTCTTATAATTCTACGCAACTAGTTGATTTTCATCATTTTAAACTATTAGATGTAAAAAATTTATCTAATCATGTCCACAGTAAAAATATTCTAGAAATATCAACTCTATTAGAAGAAACTATTTACTTTTTAGAAAGAAACGGTAATGCAAAAATTATATTTTCAAGTTTTTCAATAGCTCTTGTCAGGCTGTTAAATGTTAGGGAGAAGTCTTCCTAAAAACAAAAGCCAACGATGAGTATTTTTTTGTTTTAAAAGATTTTAAGTTGAAATATATTCCTTTAAAAACTCCTCGAATAAGGGCAAATTTTTTGGATCTATTTCTTTCTGAGAGATAGCTTATATATAATGTGTCAAACCAGAGGGGAAAAACTTTTACGAAACTAAAACCTTTTTCTTGAACAATTTTTAATAAGCCCTTTGAAGTAAAGTGCCACAAGTGTCTAGGAACATCTAATGCTGCCCAAAAATTTTTATAATGCAAAGCATCATGACTTTCAAGATTAGGGACTGCCACAATTAATACTCCTTCTTTATCTAACGTTTTATGAAAAGATTTAATTGCTTTTGAAGGATCTTGCAGGTGTTCTAAAACATGCCATAGTGTGATGGTATGAAATTTAGTGCCTTCCAATTGCTTTAAGTTTTCAAAAGGAATTATTCCATTTTTTGAAGATATTTCCCTAGCGGCTTTGTTTGGCTCTACTCCATAAACCTGATGGTTTTTCCTCTTCATGTAAAGAAGAAAGTCTCCTGTGCCAGAACCAAAATCTAATATTTTTGATTTTTTGGATATGATCTTTTCTATCATTTTATGCTTGTAAGCAAACATAAGGGTCCTTGCAAAAGAATAAAGCAGACTAACAAGAGTAAGTTTCCTTTTTGAGTGCGGCAGGTATTCACTTGAAGAGATATTCTCCTTTAGGCGCCTGTCTTTTTTGAATACTGTTTTAGCAAGACCTAATTCCTTGTTATATATAATATCAACTTCGCTTCCCGAATAGATACTTTGATTGTCTTTTAATGCCTTGTTGCTAAAAATTTTTCCTTTTTTTTCCACGTGGAACATTTATCTTCCCATTTTGACAAGAAGCGCGCTAATATCACTTGGTTTAATTCCGCTAATTCTTGATGCTTGAGATAGGTTGGTGGGATTTATTGTATTTAGTTTTTCCTTGGCTTCTGACGATAGTGATGATAGTTCATTATAATTAAATCCATCAGGAATTTTAATGTGCGAAAGCTTAGTAAGTTTTTTTGCGTTTTCTTTTTCTTTTTCAATATAACCAGAATATTTAATTTCTATTTCTGCCTGCTCTATGGATGCTTCATTAACACTTTCGTCTCTTAAAAATTTAGAAACTTTATTAACTCTCTTTAATTCTTTTATAGAAATATTTGGCCTAGAAAGAACTTTGTAAATTTTGTTTGACTGTCTCATTAGAGATGAATTGTTTTTCTCCAAAATAGCATTTACCTCTTCTGGTGAAACACTCTGCGTCTTGAAAAAACTTATTAGCTTAGAAGTTTCTTTAGATTTAGATTTAACTAGACGCATCCTTTCTTCAGAGGCGAGTCCAAGAGAGAAAGATAATGGTGTTAATCTAATATCGGCATTATCTTGCCTTAAGAGTGTCCTATATTCTGCGCGAGATGTAAACATTCTATAAGGCTCATCAGTTCCCTTTGTTATCAAGTCGTCTATTAGCACCCCTATATAAGCCTGATCTCTTCTCAAAACAAAGGGTGGCTGATCACTAATTTTCAAATGAGCATTTATTCCAGCCAATAAGCCCTGTGCTGCGGCTTCCTCGTAGCCAGTAGTTCCATTAATTTGCCCGGCAAAAAATAAATTATCGATGATTTTTGTCTCTAAATTATATTTTAACTGAGTAGGCGGAAAATAATCATATTCGATGGCGTATCCTGGTCTGAAAAATTTAACCTGTTCAAAGCCTTTAACTTTCTTTAAAGCAGCATATTGAATTTCCTCGGGGAGAGAGGTTGAAAACCCATTGACATAAACCTCAATTGTATTCCATCCTTCAGGTTCAACAAAAAGTTGATGTCTATCTTTATCTTCAAATCTGTTTATTTTGTCCTCAATTGAGGGGCAATACCTTGGCCCAATGCTTTTTATTCTTCCATTAAACATTGGTGAGCGCTCAAAACCCGTTCTTAAAATGTCATGAACAACTGAAGAAGTATATGTTATGTGACATGGTTTTTGGGACTTAAGTAAATGCGTGTTTAAAAAACTAAATTTAGATGGTTTTTTGTCTCCTTCTTGTCTTTCCATTAGAGCATAATTTAAAGATCTTCCATCGACGCGGGGCGGGGTGCCAGTTTTCATTCTGCCAGAAGTAAAACCACGGTCTTCAAGGTTGGAGGTTAATCCTCTAGAAGGGCTTTCGCCAGCCCTTCCACCCGCAAAGTTTTTATCTCCAATATGTATCAATCCATTTAAAAATGTTCCATTTGTTAAAATAACAGCTTTAGAATAAATCTTTGAGCCCAATGAGGTAATTACTCCACAAAGCCTATTTTTTAAGATTAATAATTCTACTACAGATTCCTGATAGAAATCTAAGTTAGAAGCTTTTTCTAAAGACTCCCTCCATAACTTTGAAAACATATTTCTATCAGACTGAACTCTGGGGCTCCACATAGCTGGACCCTTAGATCTATTTAGCATTCTGAATTGTATGGCGCTGAAATCAGAAATAATTCCGCTTTCGCCTCCTAATGCATCTATTTCTCTAATTATTTGCCCTTTCGCAATACCCCCCATGGCAGGGTTACAAGACATCTGGGCAATTGTGTTTAGATTCATTGTTATCAAAAGTACTGACGAGCCCATACGAGCAGCAGATAAAGCAGCCTCAGCACCTGAGTGGCCTCCGCCAACAACAATTATATCATATTCTTTTTTAAACATTTAGAGTCTGTTTCACGTGAAACATGTTAATAGATTGGTCTTCTTTTTGCCGCATAATTTGTTTATCTGCTTTTGTTTTATCTTTATAGCCCAGGCAATGTAAGGCGCCGTGAAAAACAAGTCTAATCATCTCATTTTCAACACTTTGTCCGTTTTTAGTTGCGTTTTCTTTTAAGGTGTCAATAGATATAAAAATTTCAGCCGATATTAGTTTACTAGCTGTGTAATCAAATGTGATTATATCGGTTGCATAATCGTGATCTAGAAATTCCTTGTTTATTTCTATCATTTTGTCAACGCCAATAAAGTTATACTCGACTCTTTCAACACTATAGCCATTGCCCTCTACTAGATTACATAT
This sequence comes from Flavobacteriaceae bacterium, assembly GCA_029245825.1. Classification (GTDB taxonomy): domain Bacteria; phylum Bacteroidota; class Bacteroidia; order Flavobacteriales; family Flavobacteriaceae. Next base: position 23,229 of record JAQWON010000128.1, on the reverse strand, counting down.
TAATCTCTTGAGTTTTGCCTTATTTATTTTAATAAAATCTAGACCTGAAAATTTAATCATAACTAGGCAAAGATAACTCTTGAATTTTAATATCTTTTAAATATTCTTTTCATATAGACTTATGTATATCTCTCTCTGCCTAGAGTCCTTGAATCAAGGAAAAATAATTTCTTTATCGTCTAACATCTCTTATCTTTACAACAAATGTCTGTTAGAGTACGATTTGCACCTAGCCCAACAGGCCCGCTTCATATAGGAGGGCTAAGAACTGCTTTGTATAATTACATCTTAGCGAAAAAATATAAGGGAACGTTTATTCTTAGAATTGAAGATACTGATAAGAAAAGAGAAGTTAAAAACAGTGAAAATTATATCTTAAATGCTCTTTCTTGGATAGGGATAACGCCTGATGAAGGGCCTTTTAGCGGCGGATCTTATGGCCCATATAGACAAAGTGAGAGAAATGATATATATAAAAAATATGCTAATAAATTGATTAAAAGCAACTCTGCATACTATGCTTTTGACACTGAAAGCGATCTAAAAAAAGAAAGAGAAAAATTAAAAAAAAGAGGGGAGGCTTTTAAATACAGCTCATCAAATAGGCTTTTGTTTAAAAACAGTTTGACGTTAAAAAAAGAAAACGTTTTAAAAATAAAAGAAGGAGTTATAAGGCTAATGGTGCCTGAGAGAGAGAAAATTCAAGTAAATGACGAAATAAGAGGAAAAATCAGCGTTTCCTCTGAAGAGCTCGAAGACAAAGTGTTAATAAAAGCAGATGGTTCGCCTACTTATCATTTTGCAAATGTAATAGATGATTATTTAATGAATATAACGCACGTCATTAGAGGGGAAGAATGGTTGCCCTCTCTCCCGATTCATAAACTTCTATATGATTCGTTTGGTTGGGATGTTCCAAAATTTTTGCATTTGCCATTAATTTTAAATAAAGCTGGTCAGGGCAAGCTTTCCAAAAGAGATGGGGAAAAAGAGGGTTTCCCAATTTTCCCTTTGAGATGGGGAAATTCATTGGGATATAAAGAAACAGGCTTTTTGCCTGATGGCCTAGTAAATTATCTTGTTTTATTAGGATGGTCACCCGGATCTGATAAAGAAATTTTAAAAATAAAAGAGACCATAGATATATTCAATGAGGATAAAATTCACAAGGGGGGGGCGCGGTTTGATTTCGAAAAAGCTGTTTGGCTAAATCAAAAACACATACAAAACACCGAACCCAAAGAGCTTTTAAATCAGTTCCCTGAATTTTTCAAAAATATTGCAAGTGATGAAAAATTAAAAGTTTCTATAATTTCTCTAATTAAGGAAAGGGCTTCGCTATTAACAGATTTTGAAAAAGAAAGTGTTTTTTTTAAAAGCGAACCAAGGTCATATGATTTAAACTCTGTTTCTAAATTAAATAAAAAAAATGCTTTTATTGTTTTAAAACATTTGCATGATTCTTTAACTGGGAAAAATTTTACGTTGAGAAGCTGGAAGTCAGAAATGATAGATTGGGGGAAAAAAGAAAGGATAGGTACTAAGGAAATTCTGCAGGCAATTAGAATAGCGCTTGTTGGTTCGTTAAATGGTCCCGATTTAGTTTCTGTTTCTTTGCTTATAGGAGAGGTCAGCTTTTTAAAAAGACTAAAGTCTTTTATGGAGTTCCTAAAATAAAACTCCTTTAATTCTTTCTTTTTATATCTGTCTTTATATATCTTGTAAAAAAACTCTTTTATGAATCTTTCAACATATATATTAATTTTTTTTGGGGTTTTAGCCCTCCTGTCTTCTCTTTTCATAGTCAAGCAACAAACCGCTGCTGTAATAGAGCGCTTTGGTAGGTTTATTGGTGTTCGCCAGCCGGGATTGAGGATAAAAATTCCAATAATTGACCGAATATCAGGGAGAATAAGCCTAAGGGTTTTGCAGCTAGATGTGGCTGTAGAGACTAAAACTAAAGACGATGTTTTTACAAAGCTTAAGATCTCTGTGCAATACAAGGTAATTACAGATAAGGTTTGGGAGGCGTTCTATAAATTAGATTCGCCACAGGACCAAATAACATCTTATGTGTTTGATGTTGTCCGTGCTGTTGTGCCAAAGTTGAAGCTAGATGATGTGTTTGAAAAAAAAGATGAAATTGCAAATGCTGTAAAAGGAGAATTAAATGATGCTATGGGGAATTACGGTTATGATATCATTCGTGCCTTAGTCACAGACATTGATCCGGCTGTAGAGGTTAAAACATCTATGAACAGGATTAATGCTTCTGAGCGTGAAAAAGTTGCTGCTCAATATGAAGGTGATGCAGCAAGAATCTTAATAGTGGAAAAAGCTAAAGCTGAAGCAGAGAGTAAGCGTTTGCAGGGGCAAGGAATCGCAGATCAAAGACGAGAAATTGCAAGAGGGCTAGAAGAGTCTGTAGATGTTTTAAATAATGTTGGAATAAATTCACAAGAAGCCTCGGCTTTAATTGTAGTTACTCAACATTACGATACGCTTCAGTCAATTGGTGAAGAAACTAACAGTAATTTAATTCTTCTTCCTAATTCTCCTCAAGCAGGGAGTGACATGCTAAACAATATGGTAGCCTCATTCACGGCGAGTAATCAAATAGGGGAAGCCATGAAAAAACAAAATCTAAAGAATCCCGCTAAGAAAAATAGAGATAAAGGCGTAAAAAGGAAAAATAATAGTGGTGAAGAATCAAACGAAAATGATTCCGCTGATAAATAAAAATTAAGCTTTCTTTTTTTGTTTAAAACTATCTCTTAGGCCTGTGGTTTTATTGAAAACTGTCTTGTTGGTCTGTTTTTTTTTGTCTGCAATAAAATATCCTTGCCTTTGAAACTGGACCCTTTCACCGGGTTTAAGAGACACTCCGTAGGGCTCAATAAATCCATTCTTTTTTATTAAAGAGTTTGGGTTCAAGTGCTTTATAAAATCTTCTTGTTTGTCTGGGTCAGGAACTAAAAAAAGTGTTTCGTATTGATTTACAATAATTTCCTTTGCTTTTTTTGAGCATACCCAATGAATTGTTGATTTTACTTTTCTTTTACTTTCTTCACTTCCTGTTCCGCTTTTACTTAAATGATCATAGGCACAAACTATATATTTAATTTTCCCTTTTTCATCTTTTACAATGTCATTAGCTTTTATGATATACGCGTTTTTTAACCTAACTTCGTTGCCTAGGCTAAGTCTAAAAAAACTGTTTCCTGCCTGTTCTTTAAAATCTTCTCTTTCTATAAAAATCTCGTTTGAAAAAGGAATTTTTCTTGTTCCGGCCGATGGGTCTTCAGGGTTAATTTCTCCTATTAACTCTTCTTCTTTTCCTTCTGGATAGTTCTCTATAATTATTTTGATTGGATTTAAAACCGCCATGATTCTAGGGGAAATTTTGTTCAAATGTTCTCTGGCGCAAAACTCTAGCAAAGAAAGTTCAATTATATTTTCTCTTTTTGCAACTCCTGCGGTGCGCACAAATTTTTTAAGCGATTCTGGGGTGTATCCTCTTTTTCGAAGACCTGAGATGGTTGGCATTCTAGGGTCGTCCCAGCCCGTAACATGGCCTTCGTCTATTAATCTTTTTAATTTTCTCTTGCTCGTTATTGTATAAGACAGGTTAAGCCTTGCAAATTCTCTTTGCTTTGGAGTGTTATCTAGATTTGGCCCCAGAGCATAAAGAAACCACTCATAAAGCTCCCTGTGAGGTTTAAACTCAAGGGTGCATAAAGAATGAGATATCTTTTCAACAAAATCTGACTGCCCATGGGCCCAGTCATACATTGGATAAACACACCATTTTTTCTTCGTTCGCTGGTGGCTTTTGTGGATTATTCTGTACATTACTGGATCCCTTAGAAGCATGTTTGGTGAAGACATGTTTATTTTTGCCCTTAAAACATGTTCTCCTTCTTCAAACGCACCAGCCTTCATTTTTGAAAACAGGCTAAGGTTTTGCTCTTGGTCCCTGTCCCTGTAGGGGCTTTCTGTGCCTGTTTTTGTTGGCGTCCCCTTTTGTGATGCTATTGTTTTAGAGTCTTGTGAATCAACATACGCAAGTCCTTTTCTTATTAATTCTTCTGCCCATAAATAAAGTTGATCAAAATAATCTGAGGCATAGCACTCATTGTCCCATTTATATCCTAGCCACAAGATGTCCTCTTTTATTCCCTCAACATATTTTTTTTTCTCTGCTGTTGGATTAGTGTCATCAAAACGAAGGTTTACTGGGGCGTTGAACGCCTCTCCTAAATCAAAATTTAAACATATCGCTTTTACGTGCCCTATATGTAAAAAGCCGTTAGGCTCCGGGGGGAAACGGAAACACAAATTTTTTTTTGAAAACCCTCTTTTTAAGTCTCCTTCAATTATTTTCTCTATGAAATTGGGCCCTTTTTTCAAAACTATATTTATTGACAAATATATTAAAGCTCTTTCGTATAAGTATTACTAAATTTTATCTTTACAAAAAATTTATTCTTTTGGGCAAGATCTTTCTTAAAAACATGAAGTTTTATGCATACCATGGCTGTTTGGGTGAAGAAAAGAAAATAGGCGCTGATTATGTTGTTAATCTAGAAGTAGCTTCTGATCTAAAAATCCCATCTAAAACAGACCTTCTAAAAGATGCTGTTGATTATGTTGCGCTTAACGAAATCGTTGGTGTTGAGATGAAAAAAAGATCAAACCTTTTGGAAAATGTAGCGGAGAGGATTGTACAAAGCGTTTTTGATAAATTCCCTCCTGTTGTTGTAGTTAAGGTTTCTGTTGCTAAAAAAAACCCTCCGGTTAGAGGAAGTTTAGACGATGTTTCCGTTTCTATAAAAAGAAAAAGAAACTAATTGGGGTTATGGTTTCTGTTTTTGTAAAAAGAATTATATTTTTACGATCCGGCATCGTGGCCGAGTGGCTAGGCAGAGCTCTGCAAAAGCTTTTACAGCGGTTCGAATCCGCTCGATGCCTCTTTTTTAAATAAGGCGAAATAGGCTTGCCTTTTTTTAAAATCAACTTTTCTTATTAGTATTTCTATGTCGTCTCCCAAACTATATTTTTTTTTAGTTTTTTCTCCCTCAAGGCTTATTTTTTCTTCGTTAAAATAAAATCTTTCTTCCCCTAGGTTTTTTTTTAAAATAAACCCTTCGCACTTGTTTTCGATGATTTCTACAAATACCCCTCCTTCAGTTACTCCTGATATAAATCCCTTTTTTTGTTCTCCTATGATTTTTTCTAGAAATTTTATTTGCATCAATTTGTTTCCCTCGCGCTCTGTTTTTGTGCTAATAATCTCCCTTTCTGTAACGTGAGAACATTTTTCTTTTAATTCTATTTGTCTCTCTTTCCTCCCCCCGTGTGTCGCCTTTAATATAATTCTGTGTGCTAATATGTCTGAATACCTTCTTATGGGAGACGTAAAGTGCGTGTAGTGTGAAAAAGACAGCCCATAGTGTCCAATGTTTTTTGTTTTATACTCGGCCTTGCTCATGCTTCTTATCACAAGCGTGTCTATAAGATTTTCTTCTTTTTTTCCTCTGCTTTGTCTTAATATATCATTTAGCTGTTTGTTTACGTTTTCTCCTTTGGTCTCTATAAAATATCCCATCGGCTCTATTATTTTTTTTAATACACTTAATTTTTGTTCGTCCGGCTTGTCATGTGTCCTATAGATAAACGGGTGTTCTTTCCTTTTCTCTGACATATATTTAGCCGCATGTGTGTTTGCTATAAGCATTAACTCTTCTACTAATTGATTTGCTTCTTTGTTTTGTTTTATTTTTATTTCTGTCGGCTCTTTGGTTTCTGATAATATAAACTCCATTTCCTTTTTTTCAAAAGACAACGACCCTCTCTCTTTTCTTTTTTTTCTTCTTTCTTTTGAAAATTTATTTAATTCATGTATTGCCTCTATTATATCGTTGTCTACGGTCTCCTTTTTTTTCGAAATACTTATTCCTTTTGGAATTGTTTTCTCTTTTTTTTCTATTATAAATTGTACTTCTTCATAGGCAAATCTTCTTTTAGACCTGATAAGCGTTTTTTCAAATCTCCCCTTTTTTATTTTCCCTTCTTCTGTCAATTCAAAAATAAAAGAGAATGTTTTCTTCTCTTCTTCGGGGTTTAATGAACACAGCCCGTTTGATATCTTTTCTGGAAGCATAGGGACAACTCTGTCGGGTAAATATAAAGAGGTTCCTCTTTTGTAGGCTTCTTTATCAAGGGCTGTCCCGGGTTTTATATAGTGGGTAACATCTGCAATGTGAATACCTATTTCTTTCCCGCCGCTCTCTTTCTTTTTAAATGAAATCGCGTCATCGAAATCCTTTGCAGAAATAGGGTCTATAGTAAAGGTTGTCTCTTCTCTCAAATCTTTTCTTTTTCCGCTTCTTTTTTCTTCTTTTTCTATTTTTTTCAATTCCTCTAATACATCTTTCGGAAATTTTTCTCTTATTTTATTTTCGTATAAGACGCTCTTTATTTCCGCCTCATACATCCCTCCTTTTCCAAAGGAACTTATTATTTTCCCAAAAGGCGAGTTGTTTCCCTTTGGCCAATCCAAAAGCTTAACCACCACTTTCTCCCCTTCCTGAAAGCCAATTATATTTTCGGGAGATATATAGAAATCTGTAAATATGTTTTTTTCTGTTATGTTAACAAATCCAAACTTTTCATTAATCTCTAAAACACCAATAAAATGTGTTTTTTTTCTTTCTAAAACTTTTATCACCCTACCCTCCAGGCGATGATTTTTTTGAGAATATTTAATTTTTAAAGAAACTTTGTCCCCAGGGAAGGCTCTGTTTGTGTTCTTTTTAGAAACAAATATTTTCTTCTCTTTATCATCACTCCTTTTAATAAATGCTTTTCCATAAGACCCAAAAGATATTATTCCTTTTATTGTGCTTTCTTTTTTTCTACGCATGGACACTCTATAATTTTCAGATTCAAAAGTATGCTTTATATAAATGCTTTTGTTTAATATTTATTAAGAATCCCATATTATATAAATTTTTATTTAATATATATATATAGTATGATTATTGGGTGTTAATATATACAATAAAAAAAGCGCCTTTTTTTCTTTTTTTTAGTTGTTAATAATAAAACTTATTTTATTATGAATTTTAAAACCTTTATTATATTGGTTTTTAGTTCCTTATGAACATAATTAACAGCCGTTTATACCTCCCTATGTTTATAAAAAAATCTTTTTTTTGTGTTGAAAAGAGAACAATAAAGAGCCTTCTTTTTAACAACCTATTTGAAATAAAATAAAAAACAAAAAAACCTTTTTTTTATTAACAAACAATTAAATGAGCATCAATAAAACGATTGATCTTTTTAACTTTATGATATGTTTATCTCTATAGGAAACGATCACGCAGGAACAAACTTAAAAAAGGAGCTAAAGAAAGAACTAATTTCTATGGGGTATGAAATATCGGACAAAGGGACTGATAAAACAGAAAGTGTTGATTATCCTGATTTTATTCATCCCGTCGCTGAAGAAGTAGAAAAAGGAGGGGCTAAATTTGGTATTATAATTTGTGGTTCGGGAAACGGAGCAGCAATGACAGCAAACAAATGGAAAAAAATAAGAGCGGCCTTATGCTGGGACAAAGAAGTGGTGATTTTAGCAAGGAAGCATAACGACGCAAACATTTTAAGTTTACCTGCTAGATTTATTTCTTTGAAAAAAGCAAAGGAAATGGTTTTAGCATTTATTGAAACAGAATTTGAGGGAGGCCGCCACGAAAGGAGAATAAAAAAAATTATTGATTAAAACATGTTATATTGGCAAATCAAAAGTTATAATAAATTAAGCCAAGAGGAACTTTATGACATCCTTAGAATAAGAGCAAAAATATTTGTTGTGGAGCAGAATTGTCCATACAATGACTTGGACAAGAAAGACAACATAGCAAAACACGTTATAGGCAAAGAAGGAAATAAAATAATAGCGTACGCACGCATTTTTAAAGAGGGAGATTTTTACGAGAAAAACACATCAATAGGGAGAATTTTAGTGTGCGGAGAAAAAAGGAAAAAAAAAATAGGGCACACTCTAGTAGAGAAAAGTATAAATTTTTGCAAGAAAAATTATCCCGGAAAGGAAATAAAAATTTCGTCGCAATCCCACCTTAAAAGGTTTTATCAAAAACTAGGATTTGTTTATAAAGGAGAAGCTTATTTAGAAGATGGCATACCACACTGTTCTATGTATTTAACTTGTTAGGGGCGAGCTTTTTAAACGCACACAAAACACCAGTGGAAACTTTTGATGAAGAAGGGACATAAGAGCCATTATAAAGAACAATATAATCCCCCGAACTAAAATTTTCATTAACAAAACCAATATTTTTTAACACAGCCTCTTTAAGAAGGCGTTTGATTCTATTTTTTTTTACGGAATTAAAAGAAGGGTGCCTAGCTACAGCAAAACCAATATTGACCAAACCAAGCTCCCTAGCACGAAACAAAGCCATTAAGACAATATCGCCAGAAGAAAAAGAAAGACCCAGAGAAAAAATTTTTTTGAATGAGGTGTTTTTTTTTAAAATAAAAACTCTTTTATTATTCTTTTTCAGCGGCTTCATAAACATTGTTATCTCTGTCAATATCGGCCATGTAGAAACTAGGATCAATTATTATTGACTCTATTTCATCAACAGCTTTATTAATAATAAAAGAGAACTCAGGAAAAGCCCAGGGCCAATCATTAAGAACCTCCCAATTAAAGGAATAAGGGTTTTGTTTTTTTCCACGCATCAAAGGGATAGGGATGTAAAACAATTTTTTTTGCCCGTCAGAGAAAGAAACAAGAATATCTAAAGGCATGGGCATCGACCCCATTCTTCTTAGATAAACTTTGGTTTTATCTTCAATTCCAACAACTTTTTTTATAGCGTAGTCAACAGTGTTTGTTGTTTGTGTCCAATCTGTTAGGTACCACTTTAGCTGAATTCCAGAAACCCTTTCAGCAACACGGCGAAAATCATTGGGCCGGGGGTGTGTAAACTTAAATTCTTTATAATATTCTTTAATTGTTTTGGCTAAATTTTTTGGGCCTATAATGTACCCAAGCTGACCCAAAAAAACAGACCCTTTGCTGTAAGCCGTTGATTCATAAGCCATGTTATAGTCATATCTGTTTGCGCTTGTAGATTGTGGCTGTTCAAACCCAGAGAGAGCCAATCGCAAGTAGCCCTGATATGAACCAGCATGAGGAAACATAAGGTTTTTTTGCAAAATCTCGTTTTCAGCTAAATCGGATATATAAGAGGTAAAACCCTCATCCATCCATTCGTGTTTCATTTCATTTGTAGCAAGAACATGCTGGAACCAAGAGTGGGCAAGCTCATGAGATGTAACGCCAACAAGGCCTTCAAAGGATCGATCTCTGGCAATTAGGGTAAGCATAGCATACTCCATACCCCCGTCTCCGCCCTGAACCACAGAATATTTTTTATATGGATACCTCCCAATTGTTTTATTAAAAAAAACCATTAGCTCGGCGGTTATTGGCTGAATGTTTTTCCAGTTAGGCAAGTTGCTGCCTTTGTTTTTATAAAAAAAATGAAGATCAACATTGTTTGGCCCCGGATAGATGTCGTGAATAAAATCAGGATCTGCAGCCCAAGTAAAATCATGCACTTGCGGGGCTATAAAATGCCATGTTATTTTTCCTTTCTTTTTCTTTTTTGAGGAAGCGGAGTAACCATGGCCGACTTCATCAGGATTTTGAATGTACCCGCTCGCGGCAACAACATAATCTTTGTCAATAGATATTTTAACATCATAATCGCCCCAAACCCCATGAAACTCTCTCCCTAAATAAGGCTCAGCGTTCCAGCCATCGTAATCATATTCAGCCATTTTAGGAAACCATTGGGCCATAGAAAGAGCAATTCCATCTTCAGAATTCCTGCCTGCGCGGCGAACCATAACAGGAATCTGGCCTTTAAAATCAAGGGTTAACAAAGTAGACTTTTTTGGCGGAATAGGAGAGCTTAGAGCGACCTCTAAGATTGTTCCAGAAACCTTACTTTTTATTTTCTTTCCATTCTGTTTTAGATTAAAAACTTTTAAAAAGCCTTCTTCGCTTGGGAGCAACGTGTCAAGATCAATTTTAAATCTGCGATTCTTGTCTTTTCCCGTTTTTATTCTGACCGCCATTTCACTCCCTTTTTGAAAGGCATTAAAAAAAAGATGATAAAAAACCTTTTGGATAGTATCAGGAGAATTATTGGCATACAAAAGCTTTTGCTTTCCTGAAAACAAAAAGGAGCTCACGTCAACGGCAACAGACATTTCATAATCTACCTTTTGTTGCCAGTAATTTTGTGAAAACAAAAGCGGTGAAAACAAGAACAATATCCAATAAAAAAACCCCGTAACCCTTTCCATATGAAACAAAAATAATAACTAAAGGCAAAACCACACCTTTTTCGTAGGAAAAGAATTAATCTCCAAAAAAAGAATTCAAAGTATATTTTTGGTCAAAAGCAACACCCTTCCCCCCTTTTTTTAAAGTAATAAGTTCGTTATAGGGATCATGTTCCAAAAAAAGAAAATAATTTTTTTCGCAAGCAAGGTCTAATAAAAAAGCCTTTTCTTTTAGGGTTAATAATGGACGCGTATCATACGCCATTATGTAAGGAATGGGTAGGTGTCCTAATGTAGGAATTAAATCTCCTGCAAAAACAATCGTTTGACCTTTGTAATTTACAATAGGAAGCATTTGTTTCTCAGTATGACCATCGACAAGCAAAAGATCAAAGCCCAAATCAGACGAGGTTGAAAGGCGATCCTCTTGCTCAATAAGCTTAAGTTGACCACTTTCTTTAATAGGCAAAATGTTTTCTTTTAAAAAAGAGGCCTTCTCTCTAATATTTGGATTTATTGCCCACTCCCAATGTTTTTTATGACACCAAAAGGAGGCGTTTTTAAAAAATGGCTCAAGCCCCCCTTTTTTATTATAAAAGACAGCGCCTCCGCAATGGTCAAAATGAAGGTGGGTGAAAACTACATCGGTAATATCATCGGGAGAAAAACCTGCAGATTTTAAGGAAGAAACAAGCGAAAAATCGCCCCATCTTCCATAGTGAGAAAAGAACTTTTCACTTTGTTTGTCTCCAAGGCCACAATCAATAAGAATTAGTTTTTTCCCGTTTTCAATTAAAAGCGCCCGGGTGGCCATGTTTATTCTATTTTGAGAATCTGCGGGATTTGTTTTTTCCCAAAGAGGCTTCGGGACAACTCCAAACATTGCCCCCCCATCTAATTTAAAATTCCCACACTCAATAGAATATAAAACCATTTTAACGCCCCCTTTTATGTAAAGTTATATTTTTTACTCAAGAATTAATCCTCTTTTTTTGACAACACGACCCCCAACCCCTCGGCAAAAGAAAGCATTTTTTTAATTTCTTCAATACTTGCAAGCCGATCTCCACCTTTAATTAGAACGCTTTTCCCGTTTGATTCAACGTGGTAAGTTGGCTGATTTTCGAAAAAATAAATTAGATCTTTAGAAAAAAGAGATCTTATTGCTTTTCTGTCGTCACCGTAGAGGAAGAAACGGTTCGAGAAGACGGGATGTTGTTTAAAGTTGATGTCTTTAGATCTAGAAAAACTGTAAAAAATTGACATTAAGTTTTCTTTATCTAAAACAAAAACAGGGAGTTTTTTAGGGGATTTTATTTTTAAAAAAGTTGCTTCTAAGTTCTCTTTTGCGATAAACGCCCCCTCACTATAAGAAAGGTCAAAAAAGGAAGTTATATTATTTTTACTCTTTAGGGAGTTGTATTGGTAGTTAATTAATTTTGTTTTGAAAAACAAAAACTTTTCCAGATCACCAGAATCAGAAACTGGCTGAGCAAGATACTCCCAATCAAGAATTGTAGATAATTTTTGAAGGCTTACCTGCCTCTTTGTAAGGGAGGATTTAAAATTCAAAAAATTACTTTGTGGCAAGCTTTTTCTAACAGCAAAGGGATGGGTTGTTTCGGCAGAGCGAATATCTAGGCCAATAGTCTCAAGAAGACCTCCTTTGCTTGCAAAAACTCTTCGATAATTATTCAAACCCTCCATAACAGTATGATCAACAAAATCACACAATGAAAAGTCAACAATAGCATGCTCGGTTTCTGGGATTTCATCTAGTTTTTTCTTGAGCTTATAAAAGTTTAAAAAACTACAAAAGTTCTTGACGCTAACATAATAATTACCAGATTCTTCTTCTAAAAACATTAAAACACTAGGCTTTAACCAATTTCTGCTAAATAGCACAAAACTTTTATTCAAAAATAAGTGAACAATGAAAGTGCATAAAACACCGGAAGCAATACCTGTGATAAGGTCTGTCACTAAAGTTCCAAATAAAGTAATTAGGAAAATAAAAGCTTGCTCTTTCCCAATTTTGTATATGCGGATAAAATTTTCTGGCGCAGCTAGTTTATAGCCAGTATAAACTAAAATCGCAGCTAAAGCAGGGAGGGGAATTTTTTGAATCTGTGAAACAAAAAGCAAAATAAAAAGCAACATAAAAAGGGCGTGAAAGAAATTTGCAGACCTATTAGTTCCTCCATTATTTACATTAACAGAACTTCGGGCTATTACTGTAACCACATTAAGACCCCCTAAAAAACCACTTGCAATTGTTGCTAAGCCAAGAGCCCGAAGATCTTTATTTATGTTTGACCTTCTCTTTTTTGGGTCTAGCTTATCTACAGCTTTGATACTAAGTAAAGACTCTAGAAAAGCAACTAAAGTTATAGACAGAGTAAAGCCTATAAAATCTATATTCAGAACTTTGGTAAAATTAGGAGCAGGGAATTCACCCAAAAAATTTTCTGGCAAACGGATCATGAGATCTTCGCTTATTGGAACGGGACTATTTAGAATAGCCCCATAATAGTAAACAACTCCGATAGACCCTATAACCACCCACATCGGAGCAGGAATAAGATGAAAAAAAGGAATTCTTATTTTAGAATAAAAAAACATGAAAAGCAAACTTATGCAGCCAATTGTAGCACCCAACAAAGTCTTTATAGTTGGATTTTCGAAAAGGTATAGAATGGTTTTCGGGATAGTTGATATTTGTTCAAGGGCACTTCCTTTTTCAGAGGCAAAACCAAACATAACATGAACTTGAGTAGCCAAAATACCGATTCCAATAGCGGCAAGCATTCCTTGTAAAGCAGACGAAGGAAAAAATTCACTTAAAGACCCTAACCGAAAAACACCAAAAAGGACTAGAATTAATCCAGAAATAATTATTGCGGCAAGCGTAAAAAGATACCCCTGGTAGTTATCACCCTCTCCCAGTGTTAATATGGCAGAAAGGACAACGATTACTAAACCATTTCCAGGACCAGTTATTGTAAGATTAGAACCCCCTAAAAGAGCAACAACAGACCCTCCAACAATAGCTGAAATTATACCCGCCATTGGAGGGGCTCCTGAAGCGATAGCTAAACCAAGACCAAGAGGGAGGGCAATCAAAGAAACAACAAAACCAGAAAAAATATTTCTAGGTAAATAAGCAATAAAATTTTTCAGATTTGATTTGCTATCCATTTTTTCTATTTTTCAGTATTAATACATCTGTTGGTATCTCCGCCAAAATGTGTTCAAGATCTTTAGGGAACAACCTGTTAATGAAAGAATATTTTTCTTCTGAATTCATTATCAACAAATCCGCGCGAACAACTTTAGCATAGTGCCCTATTGAATAACCTCTTTTTCCAAAAATACTTTGAGTTTTCCAATTAACTTCTCCTTTAATTTCTTTTGGCAGATTTTTAATAATATCTTCTACTCTATTTTTTTCTTCTTTCGCTAAGCGCTCTTTTTTTAGCATTGCCCTTTTTAAAGTAACGTCATCATCAACTTGCACATCAACTTTTGACCTGCTGATTTCTTCAACTAGAGTTAATTTTGAAGACAAAAAAGCACGTGAAATATAAAAAGCAATTTTAATTGTTTCTTTTGTTTTAGGGCTATCAAGAGCATTAACAACAACATGTTCAAGAAGACGGTTTTCTAAAGAAGGATTTATCAAAAGCAAAACAGAGCAAGAAACATTTCTTGTAATTTTTCTAGCTATAGAGCCAAGGTAAAATTTCAGAACATTTTCTCTTTTTAGGGCACCAATTAATAAAAGGTCAATTTTAAGATCATAACACGCTTTTATTAAAATTGGAACTGGCTTTCCGCTTTTCCAACAGATAGAAAAGTTTTTATTTTTTTGGGGACAGGATTTTATTATATTTTCAATGGTTGATGCTTTTTCACTTGTTTTTTCACCAACATGAAAGAAAATAATTTCTGCATTAAGGGCAGAGGAAATTCGGAGCGACTCATAGATATTTGCTTTAAGGTTTGGAGAAAAAGCAAATCCAATTAAAATCTTTTTAAAAGGTTGAAAGTTCAAATTATATTCTTTATTAAAAGGTAAAAATTAACTTAAAAAAAGCAAAATAATAAAAGCTAAAATTATTTACTAACTATTTAATTTTAGAACAGCCATAAACGCCTGCTGAGGTATTTCAACTTTTCCTACTTGACGCATTTTCTTTTTACCCTTTTTTTGTTTTTCTAAAAGTTTTCTTTTTCTTGTGATATCTCCTCCATAACATTTTGCAGTTACGTCTTTTCTTAAAGCCTTGATAGTTTCCCTTGAAATTATTTTAGCTCCAATAGCTGCTTGGATCGGGATATCAAATTGTTGCCTTGGTATAAGCTCTTTGAGTTTTTCACACATCTTCTTGCCTATGCTATAGGCATTGTTAGAATGCACAAGAGCAGAAAGAGCATCTACAGGAGCGCTGTTTAGCAAGATATCTATTTTTACTAATTTAGATTCTTTCATATCTAAAGGGGAATAGTCAAATGATGCATATCCTTTAGAAATTGATTTTAAGCGATCATAAAAATCAAAAACTATTTCGGCCAAAGGCATTTCAAATGTTAATTCAACCCTTTCGGGAGTTAAGTAGTTTTGGTTTTTAATCACACCTCTTTTTTCAATACACAACGACATTATGCTTCCAACAAAATCTGATTTTGATATTATAGAAGCATTTATATATGGCTCTTCGACACGATCTAAAAAAGAAATATCAGGTAAGTCAGAAGGATTATTTATTGGGAGAATTTGTTCTGGGTTTTTTTTTGTGTAAGCTTGATAAGAAACATTAGGGACTGTAGTTATTACAGACATTCCAAATTCTCTGTCTAATCTCTCTTGAATAATTTCAAGATGTAACATTCCTAAAAAACCACATCTAAATCCAAACCCCAAAGCAGCAGAACTTTCAGGCTGATAGACAAGAGAAGCATCGTTTAGCTGCAACTTTTCCATACTGGACCTAAGATCTTCATAATCGTCAGTGTCAACAGGATAAATTCCTGCAAAAACCATAGGCTTTACCTCTTCAAATCCAGAGATAGGTTTAGAAGTAGGCATGTCTGAGTTAGTTAGCGTATCTCCAACCTTAACTTCCTTTGCCTCTTTTATACCAGTTATAATATATCCAACATCGCCTGCTGACAAAATACTTTTTGGCTCTTTTTCTAATTTTAATGTGCCAATTTCATCTGCAAAATAATTTTTTTTAGTAGCTAAAAATTGAATTCTGTCTCCCTTTTTTATTTCACCATTGAAAATCCTAAAATAGGTTTCCACTCCTCTAAATGAATTATATACGGAATCAAAAATCAGAGCTTGAAGCGGAGCTTTATTATCACCTTTAGGCGCAGGAACATTTTCAATTATAGACTCTATGACCTGAGGAATTCCTTCACCAGTTTTTGCTGAGGCTGAAATTATTTCTTCCCTTTGACAACCCAATAGATTAATGATGTCATCTTTTACCTCTTCAGGATTAGCTGAAGGGAGATCAATTTTATTTAAAATAGGGATTATTTGCAAATCATTTTCAAGCGCAAGAAATAAATTTGAGATAGTTTGAGCCTGTACACTTTGTGAAGCATCTACAACAAGAAGAGCCCCTTCACAAGCAGCAATGGATCTTGAGACTTCATAAGAAAAATCAACATGGCCAGGTGTATCAATCAGATTTAGAACATAATTTTCATTATTAACTTGATGTCGCATTTGGATAGCATGTGATTTAATTGTAATCCCTCTTTCTCTTTCTAAATCCATATCATCAAGCAGTTGATCTTGTTTTTGCCGGTCGGGAATAGTTCCTGTATAGTCTAAAAGTCTATCTGCAAGAGTACTCTTTCCGTGATCAATATGGGCTATGATACAAAAATTCCGAATTTTATCCATTTTCGTTTTGTATTTTGGTAAAGATAATGACTTTGTATCTAGGCTCAAGCTATTGTTAGTTTGATTTGAGAAAAAAGCCAATAAATACATACTTTTGTTGTAATGATTAAAATTGGAAACATATCTCTTAAAGAGTTTCCTTTGCTTTTAGCCCCAATGGAAGACGTTAGCGACCCTCCTTTTAGGGTGTTATGTAAAGAAAGTGGTGCAGATATAGTTTATACTGAGTTTATTTCATCAGAAGGATTGATAAGAAATGCTTCTAAAAGTGTTCAAAAACTTGATATTTATGAGAAAGAACGTCCTGTAGGAATTCAAATTTTTGGAGCAAATCTGGACTCTATGCTAGAAGCGGTTGATATAGTTGAAAAAACTAACCCCGATATTATAGATATTAATTTTGGATGCCCTGTCAAAAAAGTAGTTTCAAAAGGGGCGGGGGCTGGAATACTAAAAGATATTCCATTAATGGTTAAACTTACAAAGGAAATAGTAAAAAGGACAAACCTCCCTATAACAATTAAAACTAGATTAGGCTGGGATGAAAAGTCTATAAAAATTGTTGAAGTTGCAGAAAGACTTCAGGACGTTGGAATCTCTGCTATTTCTATTCATGGAAGAACTCGCTCCCAAATGTATAAAGGAGAAGCTGATTGGAAACCTATAGCTAAAGTAAAAGAAAACCCTAGAATGCAAATACCTGTTTTTGGAAATGGAGATTTAACTACTCCAGAAAGAGTAAAAGAAATGAGAGATATTTATGGTCTAGATGGGGCCATGATAGGTAGAGCTTCTATTGGAAACCCTTGGTTTTTTGATCAGGTAAAGAGCTTTCTTAAATATAACAAGCACAAATCTCTTCCGAATTTAAATCAACGAGTTGAAATGGCTAGAAGACATTTACAAATGTCTATTTCATGGAAAGGGGAGACCCTTGGCTTATTGGAGACAAGAAGGCATTACGCAAATTATTTTAGGGGCATAAAAGGATTTAAACCCTACAGAATATCAATGGTAACTGCTAATACACCTGAAGAGGTTTATGATACTTTCGACAAGGTTTTAAGTGAAGAAATAGTTGTTTAGGAATCAAAACTTTTATCAAGAAAACTTATATTGTTGACTGTTACAAAAGAAGCAATACTTCCAAAAAAGAAAAGAGTAAAAACAACAACCATAAGATTTTCAAATTCTAAAATAACAGGATAAGCTAATTCAGTACCAGGGACTTTGATGAAATGGAATTGTTTTTGCAGAAAGATAATTAAACTGCCAAGAATAATTCCAGAGACGCCGCCAACAAAAGTAATTAAACAGCCGACGTAAAAAAATATTTTCCTGTAAGCTAATTTTTTCAAACCAATAGCAGAAAGGATTTTTAATTGTCTTTTTTTGTCTAGAATAATTATTAGTAATGCTCCTGAAAGATTAAATAAAGCAACAATTAGAATTAATGTAAAGATTGAATATACTGCTAGATTTTCAGTTTTCATCATTTTTTGTACTGCTTGATTAATCTCAGTCCTACTTTTAATTTTTATATCTGTATTTAAAATTTTTTCGACTTTTTTTTGAAGAACACTTTTATTAGAATTTGGCTGAGATTTTATTTCTAAATATGAAAAAGTATTTGGGTTAAACTCAAAAAGATTCTTTGCAAAAGATAAGTTTGTAAATATATATTTTTTATCTATGTCTTCACTTACCTGGTAAAGACCAACAACAGAAGAAGGAAATGATTTAAATGGCTTTCTGTTAATTAAACTAGCACTACTAGCTTTTGGAGCTGTAATTTTTAAAAAAGAGGAATAGTCGTAAACACTTGCTCCGAGTATGTTAGCTATACCATATCCAATAACCACAGAAGAGGACGCAGGAGAAATCCATTCGCCGATTGTGAGGATAGAATCTATTGGTATAACTGAATCAAAATTTTTGTCTACACCTTTTAGAAAAGCAACATGGTTTTTTTCTTCAAACGAGAGAAAAACCTTTTCTTCAATTACCGAAGAAACTCCAATTATTTCAGGTAGTGATTTAAGTTTATTTATCGAGATAGAATCAACATATATTTGTTTCCCCTTATTAGGTAAAATTCTAAAATCAGGATCAAAAATATTACTAAAGGAGAGGCCAAAATCTTTTAATCCAGAGAAAGCACTTAATACAATTAATAATGAACATGTAGCTATTAAAATTACAAAAACAGCAAGATTACTTATCCGATTGATTACAGTTTGATTGCTTTTAGAAAAAAAATATCTCCAAGCAATTTTATAATCTACATTCATCATTATTAAATTTTTTATATATCCCCTTTTATAGGGTTAAAGGGTTTTTTAAGAGCCCTATCAACCTCTTCAATATAATCTAGGGAATCATCTAGATAAAAATTTAATTCAGGAATTTTTCTTATTGTTGATTTAAGCCTTTGAGATAATTGGTGTTTTATTAAGGAAGAATTATGTTTAATTTCATTTATCTGTTTAGAGCTTAATTCAGAAGGGAAAACACTTATATATATTTTTGCTGAGGAAATATCAGGGGCAACGTATACTTTTGTAATTGATAAAATTAAATTATCCTTATTTTCTTTTTTAATAAGCCTTTGAAAAAGGGTCGCTAATTCTTTTCTGAAAAGGGAGCTAATTTTCTTTTGCCTATTTGACTCTTTGAATTCCATCATTGACAAAAATAACTATTCCAATGGATTATTTTATATTTTTGAAAGAATGAAACACAAAACAAAAAAACTTAATCGCTATTTATTTCTCTTTACAATAGGGTGCTTTTTTTTACAACTAAATGCTCAAGACAATATCCAAGAAATTGCCAACTCAATAGTTAAGGAAACAAATCTTTTGCGTGTAGAAAAAAATCTTCCAAAATTAAAATTATTAGACACCTTGATGGATTTAGCCCAATATCATAGTGATAATATGGTTAAATATAATTTCTACTCTCATACAGATCATCAAGGGTTAGATCCTGTTGAAAGAGCAGAACGACAAAATATTAAGGCCTGGGTTAGAAGGGGGAACACTTATTTTGGTATAGCTGAAAATATAGCTAATACTCCATGGTTTGAAAATGTTATTGGCTGCGGCGACACAAGATCTCCCAAAAAGTTTAGCAAATGTGTTGTCCAATCCTGGAAAGATAGCCCCCCCCATTATAAAAACATTATGGGAGACTATACCTATATTGGTGTGGGTATAGCTTTTGATAATGATGGTAATGGATATAGCACCCAAAATTTTAGATAAAAACAATTAGTTTCTGACTATTTTTTAAACCAAACAGTTCTAATTGTCTTTTCTGTTTTTTCAGCAAAATTTTTTTCTTCAAAGACATTGACAACTTCATAACCCCTTTCAAGATAATTATTTATAATACCGATTGAAGATAAAGAAGAAAAGTTGGGGTTAATTTTATTTTCACCATCATCCTCATAAGCCACAATATTTGTTTCCCCAGAGGCATTATCCTCTATAGATATTGTGACTATCAGATAACTTGGAGAGTTTTGTATGCCAAAAATTCCTTTTTCTTGAAAAAAGAATCCAACTAAAATAATAAGGACTAAGCTCACGCCAACAATTGATAAAGAGGCCTTATCAGTAGGATTCATAGAAAACATTTTGATTGACAAATATAATAAATACCCATAAAAAGTAAATTATAATGGGGGAGAGAAAAAAATTAATACAATGCACTCTTAGCAAAACGCCCTTTTGTATCACGAAATCTCTCTCTTTTCTGTGCTGTCAAGAATTGTTCTCGAGTATAACTTCTGCCATTTATGCAGATTTTTTGGGTGCCCTTGGGGAATTCAAAAAACAGAAGATTTCTTTTCATGATTAAAGGACATTAAATATAAAAATAAAAGATTAAAATATTATAAAAAAATTCATTTTTTTAGTTGTAATCACCATAATGCTCAGAAAGATATTCTATGATAACATTAGAAAGGGCTGATGCGAAATCTTCTACCTGATTAAGATCTTCACGAACACCTTTTTTGTTGATTTCCAATTGTAAAGCGTCTATATTTCCTTGGGCTCTTGAACCATAAGTAAATGTATTATATCCCCCGGTAAAGTAAAGTTCTCCAGAGTTTGGATGAGTGTCATTTTGTGAAGGAACAGCAGGATAACCTTTATTATCAAGTAGAGCGCCAAACGATTTTTCTCCCCGAAGTAATTCAGAGTGATTAATTCCAGAACGATTATTTGCAGCAAGATTTTTAATAGAGCTTAATGAAGTAATTTCATTACTATTAAGGGACTCATCATTTTCAGATAGGTTACTTTTAGATAAAAGATATCCTAATTCAATTCTTTGAATTGAATGGCCATGACCATGAAGATCGAGAATCAATCCTTTTCCAAAAAGACGCTCTATTTCTTCCTTGTATTCTGACACTTTTTTATGGAAAAGATCCCAATATTCTTCGGTGGTTCTGTCTCCACAATTAGAATCTTCAAGAGAACGGTTTAAATCAATTTTTTTCCTATTTATTTTATTTAAAACAACATAAGGACTTGCCTCGATCAAAGAGAGAGCTTCTTCGGTTTCTTTTGCTAATTCAAAGGTATTATCATCTTTCACAGTTACAGCATTAGAACATGACCTGTCAGATATCCATTCTGGAGACAAAGTTCCGCCATGTACTGAAATTAAAATAACTGGGATGTTTCCCTTGCTGTATTCAATGAATTCGCTCCAGTCTATATCATTATCAACAATTAAAACATTTGAATCTTGCTCATCATTTGATGTCTTGCTTGAAGAACAAGAAAAAAAGGTTAAAAAGATTGATAAGAGTAAAATTCTTTCCACACAAATTTTAAACAAACAAAATCTTCTCAGAGCAGGGATCATTTGATAAATTAAATTTCCTTTGAAGATAAAGATTATTTTTACCTTTATTAAATTCATAATGATCAAAAAATGAAAAAAACAGCTTCCCTTATAAAGACAATTTTATTTTTTTCTTTCTTCACTATATATTCTCAAGAAAATATTCGAAAACAATTAGAAGAAATCGCAATAATTGATGAAAAAATAATGATGCCAATGAGAGATGGGAAAAGGCTCTCTACAAACATTTATAGACCCAAAACAAACAAGAAAGTGCCTGTTATTTTTTCAAGAACTCCATATAATTTTAATTCATGGGGAGACGGAAAAGAAAGAACAAGAGCTTTGCAATCTGCTTTGCAAATGGTTAAAAAAGGATATGCTTATGTTGTTCAAAATGAACGAGGGAGATACTTTTCAGAAGGGGAATGGGACATTTTAGGAGTCCCCCTAACAGATGGATATGATGCTTTTACTTGGCTTAGTAATCAGACTTGGTCAAATGGTAAGATCGGGACTATTGGATGCTCATCAACGGCTGAGTGGCAAATGGCAGTGGCCTCATTAGACCATCCTGCTCATGCTGCGATGGTTCCTCAAGGTTTTGGTGCTGGAGTTGGAAGAGTTGGGCAATACTATGAACAGGGTAATTGGTATAGAGGAGGAGTGGAACAATTATTATTTGCCTCTTGGTTATATGGAGTAGAACAAGACAAATTTAAACCCAGAATTCCAGCTGGAGCAAGTCAAGAGGATTTGATTAGAGTTTCTAGATTTTATGATTTAGCTCCTGAAAATCCACCCATCAATTGGGTGGAGGCATTTCAGCATTTGCCACTTAAAGATCTTCTGAAAAATGTTAGTGGGAAAAAAGAAATTTTTGATAAGATGATAATAAGAAAACCCAATGATAAGGATTGGTATAAAGGAGGGCTCTATCATGACGACATGGGCTTTGGAGTGCCAAGTTTTTGGTTTGTTTCTTGGTATGACGTGGCCACTAGCCCCAATCTTGAACTTTTTAATCATGTTAGAAATAACGCAAAAAGTAAAAGCGTGAGGGAAAATCAATATTTAGTTATTGCGCCAACTCTTCATTGTGGATTTAAGAGAGCCAAAGAAAACACAATTGTTGGAGAGTTAAGCGTTGGAGATGCAAGGCTAAATTATGATGAACAAATTTCTTTATGGTTTGATCATTTTTTAAAGGGTGAAAAAAATAATTTTGACAGTAAAACTCCAAGAGTTCAATATTATACTATGGGCATTAATAAATGGCAACAATCTGAAACATGGCCTCCTAAAGGGACAACTTATAAGACCTACTTTCTTGGGAGTGAGGGAAATGCCAAAACGATGTACGGAAACGGTACGCTCTCACTAACAGAAAATTCAAATTCTGAAACAAAAGATTCATTTGTTTATGATCCGATGAACCCTGTTAAATCATATGGCGGAGGAGTTTGTTGTACTGGAAATGCTGTCCAAGGAGGATCCTTTGATCAAAGAATAATGGAAACAAGGGCAGACATATTGGTCTATACTTCGCAACCATTAGGAGAAGGAATTGAAGTGTCTGGATTTATTGAGGCGGATCTATATGTATCATCTGATGTTAAGGACACTGATTTTACAATCAAAATAATTGATGTTTATCCTGATGGTAAGGCATATAACCTCGACGAAACAATACAAAGAGCTAGATATAGAGACGGATATGATAAGGAGGTTTTTATGGACAAAGGAAAAGTTTATAAAGTAAGCTTATCTCCAATGTCAACAAGTAATTATTTTAAAAAAGGCCATAGAATTAGGATAGAAGTTTCTAGCAGTAATTTTCCACGATTTGCTAGAAACCTTAATACTGGAGGGAATAATTTTGATGAAAAAATAGGTGTT
The DNA here is from genome assembly GCA_029245825.1 of Flavobacteriaceae bacterium. Taxonomy (GTDB): domain Bacteria; phylum Bacteroidota; class Bacteroidia; order Flavobacteriales; family Flavobacteriaceae. The sequence goes on along the minus strand of JAQWON010000128.1, from coordinate 158 downwards.
ATTGCTACAAATAATATTCATTATTCAGAGCGTTATCCATCTCAAATAAGGATTCCGGTTGTTTCAAAAAAATGACTTTTATACTATCATATATTATATAGAATAATTTATCTCTAAATTGTATATTTGCTCAATTAATGGTCCTATAGCTCAGTTGG
>JAQWON010000107.1 GCA_029245825.1 Flavobacteriaceae bacterium | reverse complement strand
TCTTGGTCTTCTACCTAACCATCTGGATCTTCCGGCTTTACCAGAAATCAAAAGCTGATGATCAGAGTTAGATACTGTTCCAATCATAGCAATGCATTTAGAATTTATTAATCTGGTTTCTCCAGAAGGCATTTTTACTGTTACAAAATTTCCTTCTCTTGCCATCAATTGAACAAAAGAACCAGCACTTCTTGCTATTACAGCTCCACCACCAGGATTAATTTCAACACATGAAATGATAGTTCCAAGAGGTATTTTTAACAATGGCAACGAATTACCAAGTTCAGGAGAAGCATTTTCTCCTGAAGAAACTTTTTGACCAACTTTTAGACCACTAGGAGCTATGATATATTTCTTTTCTCCATCCTTGTATAGTAAAAGAGCAATGAAAGCTGATCGGTTAGGGTCATATTCAATTGACTTAACTTCTGCCTCAATATCAACTTTATTTCTTTTGAAGTCAATAACTCTATATCTTTTTTTATGACCTCCTCCTCTATGTGGAACAGTCATTTTACCTTGATTGTTTCTTCCTCCATTTCTGTTTTTTTTGGAAAGTAAACTTTTTTCAGGTTTGTCAGTTGTTAGCATGTCAAAACCATTTACGATTCTAAATCGCTGTGCAGGAGTAACTGGTTTTAATTTTCGAACTGGCATCTTAATTATTTAATGTTATTAAAAAAATCTATTGTATCCCCACCTGCAACCTGTACTATGGCTCTTTTTGTCACATTGCTTTTCCCTTTCTGTATTCCATTTTTAGTGTGTCTTGTTCTGAGAATTGAACCATATTTAAGTGTTCTGACTTTATCAACTGAAACATTGTATATTTTCTCTACAGCTTTTTTTATTTGAATTTTATTTGAATTTGGATCTACTAAGAAAGTATAACAATTACTGAGCTCACTTTTCGAAGTAGCTTTTTCACTTATTATCGGCTTAATTAATACATTCATTTCTTTCAATTATTTCAAAATAGATTCAATTTTTTCAATTGAGCTTTCTAACAAAATCAATTTTGATGAATTAAAAATTTTGTAAGTATTTAATTCTGAGTTTGTTACAACCTCGGTTCCCTCTAAATTTCGAGACGACAAATATACATTTTTATTTTCTGCACCCAACACCATTAAAGTTTTTTTACCATCCAATCCTAAATCCTTTAAAAGCTTTAAAAAATCTGAAGTTTTTGGGTTTTTAAAACTTAAATCTTCCAAGATCAAAATTGACTTGTCTTTTGCCTTAATACTTAATGCTGATTTACGAGCTAATATTTTAACTTTCTTGTTAACTTTTATCGAGTAGTCTCTTGGAAGAGGTCCAAAAGTTCTTCCTCCTCCTCTAAAAATTGGATTCTTTATACTTCCTGCCCTTGCAGTACCAGTCCCTTTTTGTTTTTTGATTTTTCTAGTACTCCCTTTAATTTCACTTCGTTCTTTAGTCTTGTGAGTACCCTGTCTACTATTAGCTAAATGCTGTTTTACATCTAAATAAATTGCGTGATCACTTGGTTCTATACCAAAAATAGACTGACTTAGTTTAACTTTTCTGCCAGTATCTTTTCCTTTTTTATTTAGTATTGATAGTTCCATTACTTTTGAACAATTACATATGAATTTTTATGACCTGGTACAGAGCCTTTAACAACTAATACATTTTTTTCTGGTATAACTTTCAGAACAATCAAATTTTGAATTTTAACTTTTTCTGCTCCAGTTTGCCCAGCCATTCTCATGCCCTTAAAAACTCTTGCCGGATATGATGCAGCACCAATTGATCCTGGGGCTCTTAATCTATTATGCTGCCCATGTGTAGATTGACCAACTCCCTTAAATCCATGACGTTTTACTACACCCTGAAAACCTTTACCCTTTGAAATAGCTGAGATGTCAACATATTCACCTTCTTTAAAATGTTCAACGGTGATTGTGTCTCCTAGCTTTAGATCCTTTTCAAAATTTATTTTAAATTCTGTCAGTTTTTTCTTGGGGTTTACTTTAGCTTTATTGAAATGACCTGACAAAGATTTATTAACTTTTTTGATTGGTTTATCTTCAAAGCCTAACTGAAGAGCTTCATATCCGTCCTTATCTTTGGTTTTAACTTGGGTTACAACACATGGTCCAAGCTCCAGAACAGTACAGGGTACATTCTTTCCTTTTTCATCAAAAAGACTAGACATTCCTATTTTTCTACCAATTAAACCAGACATTCTTATTCAATTTTAGACTTTAATTTCAACCTCTACTCCACTTGGCAGTTCTAACTTCATTAATGCATCAATAGTTTTAGAAGAAGAGCTATAAATATCCAATAGACGTTTATATGAATTTAATTTAAATTGTTCCCTAGATTTTTTATACACATGTGGTGAACGTAATACAGTAAAAATCTTTCTATGAGTCGGTAGAGGAATTGGTCCCGTTATTACAGCACCTGTAGCCTTTACTGTTTTAACGATCTTATCAGCAGACTTATCTACTAAATTATAATCATATGACTTAAGTTTTATTCTTATCTTTTGACTCATCTATATTTATTTATCATTATTGTTACCTTGAATTTCTGATATCACACCATCTGAAATATTAGAAGGTGTTTCAGCATAATGAGAAAATTCCATTGTTGAAGTAGCTCGACCAGAGGAAAGGGTTCTGAGTGAAGTTACATAACCAAACATTTCAGATAGCGGAACTTCAGCCTTAATAACTTTAGACCCTGCTCTATCATCCATAGAACTTACTTGTCCTCTTCTTCGGTTTAAATCTCCAACAATATCACCCATATTTTCTTCAGGAGTCAAAGCTTCTAACTTCATTATGGGTTCCATAATCACTGCTTTAGCTTGTTTTGCAGCATCTTTAAAACCTATTTTTGCTGCTAGTTCAAATGACAAAGAATCAGAATCTACTGGATGAAAAGATCCATCTTTTAATGTGACTTTCATAGAATCAATTTCAAAACCTGCCAATGGACCATTTTTCATGGCTTCTTTGAAGCCTTTTTCAACTGAAGGGATGAATTCTTTGGGAACATTACCACCTTTAATAAGGTCTACAAACTCTAACCCAGGCTTATCATCATTAGAAGGTTCAATTGAGAAAACTATATCAGCAAATTTACCTCTACCTCCAGTTTGCTTCTTGTAGATTTCTCTGTGTTCAGCTAAAGCAGTTAAGGCCTCTTTATATTGAACTTGTGGTTTCCCTTGATTTACTTCAACCTTAAATTCTCGTTTGAGTCTATCTACTATAATATCTAAATGCAATTCTCCCATACCAGAAATAATAGTTTGACCTGATGCCTCATCAGTTTTAACTTGAAATGTTGGATCTTCTTCAGCTAATTTAGTCAGGGCAATTCCTAGTTTATCAACATCAGCTTTAGTTTTCGGCTCAACTGCTATACCTATAACTGGGTCAGGAAAATCCATACTTTCAAGAATAATTGGAGACTTCTCTGCAGATAGAGTATCCCCTGTTTTAATGTCTTTAAATCCAACAGCTGCCCCAATATCACCAGCCTCAATTGCTTCTATAGAATTTTGTTTGTTTGAATGCATCTGATAAATTCTAGAGATTCTTTCCTTGTTTCCAGTTCTATTATTTAAAATATAGGATCCTGCATCAAGTTTACCAGAATATGCTCTGAAAAAAGCTAACCTACCAACATAAGGATCGGTAGCAATTTTGAAAGCTAATGCAGAAAAAGGCTCATCTGAATTAGGTTTTCTTGAAACTTCATTTCCAGAATCAGGATCAGTTCCAATAATTGCATCTTTATCTTGCGGAGATGGTAAATACCTACAAACAGCATCAAGTAAAAACTGAACACCCTTATTTTTAAAAGCTGACCCACAAATCATGGGTATAATACTCATGTCTTGTGTTGCAGCCCTCAGGGCGTTATGAATTTCTTCTTCAGAAATTGAATCTGGGTCTTCAAAAAATTTTTTAAAAAGACCTTCATCATAACCAGCAACAGCTTCAATTAGATCAGAACGATATTTTTTTGCATCTTCTTTTAAATTATCAGGAATCTCAACTTCATCAAAAGTTGAGCCATAATTATCTTCATGCCAAACAATGGCTTTATTCTTTACTAAATCTACAATTCCTTTAAAATCTTCTTCCTCTCCAATGTTTAAAACTATTGGAACAGCATTTGATTTTAACATTTCACGAACTTGTTTACAAACATTCAGGAAATCTGATCCTTGACGATCCATTTTATTAACAAACCCTATTCTTGGAACTTTATAATTATCTGCTAACCTCCAATTAGTTTCTGATTGTGGCTCTACACCATCGACTGCACTGAACAAAAAAACTAGTCCATCAAGAACTCTTAAGGACCTATTTACTTCTACTGTAAAATCAACATGCCCTGGAGTATCAATAATGTTTAATTGGTATTCTTTTCCCCCTTCAACAGGTTTTCCTTGTTGGGTTGGAAAATTCCAAATACAAGTTGTTGCTGCAGAAGTTATAGTTATACCTCTTTCTTGTTCCTGCTCCATCCAATCCATTGTTGCAGCACCATCATGAACTTCACCAATTTTATGGCTTACCCCAGTATAAAATAAAACTCTTTCAGTAGTTGTAGTCTTTCCTGCATCGATATGAGCAGCAATCCCAATATTTCTTGTATATTTTAAATCTCTGCTCATAATTTTTAGAATCTGAAATGAGAAAATGCTTTATTAGCCTCAGCCATTTTATGAGTATCAACACGTTTTTTATATGCAGCACCTTCTTCTTTAAAAGCAGCTAATATCTCTTGTGCTAGTTTTTGTGCCATTGATTTTTCATTTCTTTTTCTAGAAAAAGAGATAAGCCACTTCATGGCAAGAGAAATTTTTCTATCAGGACGAATCTGCATTGGTATTTGAAAAGTTGCACCGCCAACTCTTTTACTTCTTACTTCAACGTGAGGCATTACATTTGAAAGAGCATCTTTCCATACTTCTAGAGCAGTCTTCTCTTTAGTATCCTTTTTATCGTCAACTACCTCTATTGCTTTATAAAAAAGGTCAAGTGCCACTGATTTTTTTCCACTCCACATTAACATATTAACAAAACGACTCACCAATTTGTCTTGAAACTTAGGATCAGGTATTAGTTTTCTTTTTTTAGCTTGTCGTTTTCTCATTAGTTCCCCCTATGAAGTTATTTTTTAGGTTTTTTTGCTCCGTATTTCGATCGCCTTTGTAATCTTCCATCAACACCAGCAGTATCAAGAGCTCCTCGCACAATGTGATAACGAACTCCAGGAAGATCTTTAACTCTTCCACCACGAACCAGAACTATAGAATGTTCTTGAAGGTTATGCCCTTCACCAGGAATATATGCGTTTACCTCTTTACCATTGGTTAAACGAACCCTAGCAACTTTTCTCATCGCTGAATTAGGTTTTTTAGGTGTAGTCGTATAAACACGTGTACAGACACCGCGGCGTTGAGGGCATGATTCCAAAGCAGCAGACTTGCTTTTTTTTGAAACACTCATCCTCCCTTTCCTTATAAGTTGACCAATTGTTGGCATATATTACCTTATTTTTTTAAGCGTGCAAATCTAGAAATATTTTTTGTGTATTCAAACCTCTTGATTAACAATTTTTCAAATTTTAATACACAATTATTAAGTTTTCATTAAAAATATTTTTTTTTAGTGAATAAATAGAGTCGTGTTCAGAATTAAATTTTTACATTGTCAAAATTATTTAAACAAAAATTTTAAGCTTATGAAAATCGAAAAATATCTTATTCTTCTTTTAATGGTTTGCCCGATCATGTTAGCGGGTCAGAAAATTGTTTCTGGTTCTGTTTTAGATTCTTCAGGACAACCATTGCCAGGAGCTAACATAATTGAAGTTGGAACTTCAAATGGGGTTAGCACAGATTTCGATGGCAATTTCAGTATCACAGTAAATGGTGATGAAAGTGTTATAGAAGTTAGCTTTACCGGATTTGAGTCTCAACAAATAACTGTAGGTGATCAGTCAAGCATTCAAATTAGTCTAAATGAGGATGCTGAACTATTGCAGGAAGTAGTTGTAACCTCACTTGGTTTTATTGAAATAAGAGATCAAATGGGTCAAACTTCTTCTAAAGTTAATACAGACGCCGTAGTTAGATCAGGAGAACCAACACTTCTAAACTCACTAAGTGGAAAAGCTTCTGGTGTTAAAATTTCCAGATCAAATGCTGATCCTGGTGCAGGAGCAACAATTAGAATTCGAGGAGCAAATACCATTTCTGGTGCTAGTGCACCATTATTTATTGTAGATGGTGTCCCGATGAATAATTCAACATTTTATAATAGTTTTGATGGGCGTGGTTCTCGATCTGGAGGGGTTTCCAATGGATCAAGGATTAACGATCTTAATCCAAATGATATTGCTTCTATGGAAGTTTTAAAAGGAGCATCTGCCGCCGCAGTTTGGGGGAGTAGAGCTGCTAATGGAGTAGTTGTTATCACTACTAAAGAAGGCCAATCTGGAGATGCGAAAATTACATTTACATCAACATATTCATTTGATGAGGTTTCAGAAAAGATTCCTATGCAATCAACATGGGGACAAGGTAGGTCTGGTTCATATGGTGCAACTCGTGCAGAATCATGGGGTGATTATATCCCAGAGCGTGCAGGTGGAGCCGATACCTTTAATACTGCAGGACAATTTTTTACTGCTCTAGATGGAACCGTTTATTATCCTATAACAGCAAAAAACTCTAGAGATACTTTTGTAGATAAAAACTGGGACCAAGCTTTTCAGACAGGTGTTTTTCATCAAAATGATCTTACAATTAGCGGAGGTGCTGGAAAGGATAAATATTTTTTCAGTCTTTCCAATATAGATCAAGAAGGAATAATTGTAGGTTCTAGTTATGACAGAACAAATCTACGCTTTAATTATAAGGCTAGACTAAATGATGTGATTTCATTATCAAACAAAATGTCATACTCATACAGTAGAACTAATCGTATTCAACAAAGTTCAAAT
>JAQWON010000104.1 GCA_029245825.1 Flavobacteriaceae bacterium | reverse complement strand
AGAGGAAAAAATTAAAGTTTTTGTAGATAAAAAGCAAAGGTTTAGAACCTGTTGTAATCATTCTTCAACACATTTATTGCACCAAGGTTTGAGATCAATTTTGGGGAATCATGTTGAGCAAAAAGGTTCAATGGTTCACTCGGGAATGTTTAGATTTGATTTTTCACATTTCTCTAAAATTTCTTCAGAAGAGATTAAATCTATAGAAAGCTTTGTGAATTCTAGGATCCAAGAGCAAATAATTTTAGAAGAAGAAAGAAACACACCCTATAACGAAGCGATAAAAAGGGGAGCAATTGGACTTTTTGGAGAAAAATATGGAGATACTGTTAGGACCGTAAAATTTGGCAATTCCTATGAACTATGTGGTGGTACTCATGTTAAAAACACATCAGAAATATTACGTTTTAAAATTATGTCTGAATCATCAGTTGCTTCTGGAATCAGAAGGATTGAGGCAATTACTGGAGATACTGTAATTGATTATTTAGAGACTCAAACTAAGGTACTTGAGTCTATAAATATATTTTTGAAAAATCCCCAAGATACCTTAAAGGCAGTAAATAAATTAAATGATGAAAACATTGCTTTTCGTAAAGAAATTTTAGACTTACAAAAAGTAAATATTCAAACAATTGAAAAAGAACTTTTAAAAAAAATTGAAAGCAAAAGTAATTTATCATTTGTTGTTGAAGAGATTAATTTAGATTCTAATTCGATTAAAACCCTTTGTTTTGAAATGGGTAAAAAATATAAAGATCTTCTTATGATTCTTGCTTCTAAAAATAAGGATGAGGTTATCCTTTGTTGTTACATTTCAAAGCAATTAGTCGATAAGTCTAGTTTTAATGCTGTAAAAATAATTAATTCTTTAAGTAAACATATTGGAGGTAAAGGAGGGGGGCAGCCATTTTTTGCTGTTGCAGGAGGGAAAAACTTAAAGGGAGTTAATGGGGCGCTAGATATGGCAAGAAAACTTTTTTAAATTTGATTTATATCTAATTCCTGTGGAGGAAAATTTAAAAGAATTTTAGTCACAAACTCATTAATTCGTTCGTCTCTTTTTTTTGTATACTCATTTATCAGGCCTTTACCTTTTCCTTGCCATACTAGTTGATTACTTTCTGAGTCAATAATATTAAGATAAAGGGTTCCTTCAGTTTGAGAGTTAATATAGTTATGATTAGGTCCCCAAAACCATGGATTCCAAAAACTGTAGTTAATAATTGAATTAATATATATTTTTTCTTTTGCTTCAGTACTAATGCTTATTAAAAGATCAGGTGAACTTGATCTAGAAATATTTTTACTGACCATCTGGTCATCAACTGCTTTCAAAATCCTTCTCTTATCAAGGTCTGAGATGCTAACTTTATCAATACTTGGTTTATAAAAGGCATATGTTTCATACTTAGAAAAATCAACACTTGTATCGTGATCAGTGAAAACACTTATTGATGCACAAGATGAAGTTATCAAAATGCAAATGAAAAAAAATATTTTTTTTGACATAGTTCTTTATTTTAATTAATTTCAAAAATTATGCCAAACTTTAAGACATAGTTTTAAAAATGAGATTAATACTAAAGTTAATACCTATTCTAATCATTTCTGCAACTATAAATAGTTGTGGTTTATTAAAAAATAATAAAAAATATAAACCAAAAAATAATGAAAAATCTAATAAGCAACTTGCAGTTATTCAAAATGAAGATAAAAAGACAACTCCTTTTAAAGGAGCTGAACTTTATATAAAAACTTATTCTTCGGTTGCTAAATCTGAAATGAATAAATATGGTATTCCAGCAAGTATTACATTAGCACAAGGTCTTTTGGAGTCTGGAATGGGAATTGGTTATTTAGCTAAAAATGCTAACAACCATTTTGGAATTAAGTGCCATAAAAATTGGGAAGGAGATCGTATTTATTATGATGATGATGAAAAGGGAGAGTGCTTCAGAGTTTACACAAATTCATTGGAATCATATTATGATCACTCAATTTTCTTAAAGAATAGAAGTAGGTATAAATTTTTGTTTGAGCTGAATTCAAATGATTATAAGGGATGGGCAAAAGGTCTAAAAAAAGCTGGCTATGCAACGGATCCAAAATATTCAACAAAGCTTATTAATCTTATTGAAAGATATAATTTGTCTAGATTTGATAAATCAAATTTCAAGAGAGCTAGTTCAAACAAATATGAGAAAAAAAAATATCGTCTAATTATTCATCAAGTAGAAAAAGGTGATACTTTATTTTCTATATCAAGAAAATATAATGTAGATATTAAAGATTTAATTGACCAAAATAATATTATAAATAAAACAATTTATATTGGCCAAAATATTAATGTTAAGGTTAGAGACTAGATTAAAAGTTTTAAAATCATTTCTATTGCTTTTTAATTCTATTCCTTCTTTTTTCAGAATTTTCTTTTTTTAATCTTTGCTGTGCTCTCCATTCTTTATATTGATTTTCATCTAGAATTAATTTAAATTTTTCTTGAAGTAATTTTTGATGATCTAAAAATTTCACCCTTAAATTAAAAGATTCGTCTTCTGATATTCCTTTTTTTCTTTTTTTTCTAATTTTTTCACCTTCGATTAAGTGTAATTTCAAAAAATTTATAATTTTTTTCTCCTGCATATTGGTAAGATCTAGGCGAAGTGACAGTTGTTTTGTTGTTAGAATTGCTTCTTGTTCTGGATTGAATATTTTATTTAATTTTTCATTGTTTTGCTGAGAAACTGAAACATTTAAGAAACATAGAATTGGTATAAGTAAGAGTTTTTTCATAATTATTATTTTTATCTTATATATTCTTACCAAAAAATAAAATGTATCCCCTACTTATTGTAATCTTTTGACAAAAAATAAATTCTTTTCTTTGATTACTTCAGCTAAGTTTTTTTTTAACCAATGATTTGATCGTTTTATCCCATTTTTTTCCACTTAAATTACTTTCTTCCTTGACAATGTTTAGTGAAATTGACTTTCCTTTTTTAAGAAGATCAAAAACTTTTTTTTCTTCTTCATTAATATCCAAAGTTTTCTTTTCAGGTCTCATTTGAGGGAAAAAAATCACTTCTTGTATAGAATCACTATTAGTTAAAATCATTGTCAATCTATCAATACCGATACCTATACCAGATGTTGGTGGCATACCATATTCCAAAGCTTTCAAAAAATCTTGATCAATAAACATTGCTTCATCATCTCCCTTTTTACTTAGTAATAGTTGATCTTCAAATCTTTTACGCTGATCTATTGGATCATTTAATTCAGAGTATGCGTTAGCTATTTCTTTCCCATTAACTATTAGTTCAAATCTCTCTGTAAGATTTTTATTTTTTCTATGTTCTTTAGTTAAAGGACTCATAGATTTTGGATAGTCAATTATAAAAGTAGGTTGAACATAATACTCTTCACATTTTTTACCAAAAATAGCATCTATCAGTTTCCCTTCTCCCATAGAATCAGTAATTTCAATTCCCATTTTTTTTGCACTCTCTCTAATTTGAGACTCATCCATTTTAGAAAGATCAACTCCAGTATATTTTTTAATTGCTTCAAAAATTGGAATTCTAGGATAGGGTGGCTTGAAGTCAATTTCTTTATTTTCTATTTTTGCTTTTGTAGTGCCATTAACTCCAATAGCTATTTTTTCAAGAAGTTTTTCAGTAGTTTCCATCATCCAAAAATAATCTTTGTAGGCAACGTAAAGTTCCAATACTGTAAATTCTGGATTATGTGAACGATCCATACCTTCATTTCTAAAATCTTTTGAAAATTCATACACCCCAGGAAATCCTCCAATAATTAGTCTTTTTAGATATAGTTCATTTGCAATTCTTAGATATAAAGGAATATCTAATGCGTTATGATGAGTAATAAAGGGGCGAGCTGAAGCACCTCCAGGGATAGGTTGAAGAATAGGTGTTTCTACTTCAAGATAATTTTTATTGTTATAAAAATCTCTAATCAAATCATATATCTTAGATCTTTTAAGAAAAACTTCTTTTACTTTAGGATTAAGTATTAAATCCAAATAACGTTGACGATATCTTGACTCAGGATCGTTGAAATGATCATAAACATTTCCGTCAGAATCAGTTTTTGGAATGGGTATTGGGCGAAGACTTTTACTTAACAATTTAAAATTTTTTACCATTAAGGTTTTTTCTCCTACTTGGGTTTTGAAAAGCTCTCCTTCTAAACCAATTATATCTCCAATATCAAGAAGTTTTTTATAAACCTCATTGTAAAGCTCTTTATTTTCTCCTGGACAAATTTCATCTCGGTTGAAATATACTTGGACTCTACCATGAAAATCTTGTAATTCAGCAAAACTTGCTTTTCCTTGAATTCTTCTTGACATTAGTCTTCCAGCGACAATAACTTTTTTTCCTTGGATAAAATTTTCTTTAATTTCTTTTGAATTAGAATTTATCGGATATAGGTCAGCTGGATACAAACTAATCCCTAATTTTTTTAAAGCTTGAAGTTTTTCTCTTCGTATTTTTTCCTGTTCTGAAAGAGAGCTCATTTACAATAATAGTTTTTACAAAGATAATTAGTCTACATTAATAGGGAGTGAAATTTTATATCTTTGAAAAGGTTTTTTGCACAAACTTTTCAGCTTTTAATTTCATGAATAACAAGAATAAAAAATTAATTATTAAAGATTTGGGTAAAATCTCTTATCAGTATGGATTAAATCAACAGGAAAAGTATTTTTCAGAGATAATCAAAACTAAAAAATCAAATTATAAGAAAGAACAATTATCAAAAACAGATAATTTTTTACTCTTTGTAGAGCACTATCCTGTTTATACCCTTGGCAAAAGTGGAGATATTAATAATTTACTTACAAACATGGAATCCTTAATTGAAAAGAATATAGAGTTTTTTAAAACAAATAGAGGAGGGGATATAACTTTTCATGGACCTGGACAGGTTGTGGTCTATCCTATTTTAGATCTTGATAATTTTTTTACTGATATCCATAAATATCTTAGAACATTAGAGGAAGTTATTATTACAACACTTTCAGATTATGGTATTTCAGGTTTCAGAATTTCTGGTCAAACAGGTGTATGGGTTAAAAATGGTAAATTTTCACCAAAAAAAATATGTGCTTTTGGTGTTCGGGCTAGTAGATGGGTAACAATGCATGGAATGTCACTAAATGTTAATACAAATTTGGACTACTTCAATAATATAGTTCCTTGTGGGATAAATGATAAAGGAGTTACTTCTATGAAAGAAGAACTTGGAAAAAAAATTTTACTTTCTGAGGTAAAAAAAAGCGTTGCAAGACATTTTATTAATCTTTTTGAAATTGAAGCTAAAATTTAGTTTTAATTAATTTGATAAATTAAAATTTCTTTATCACTTGATAAAACAGTTAGCTCAATTGATCTGTCCTTATCAGCATTTGAGAGATCTGCTTCTGAAGTTCCATAAACAGGAAATCCCCCAACTGAATTGCCATTACTATAATAAAGGTATACCTTTTCTGCTTGTAGATCAGTTATTGAAATATAAAGAGTGTTATTGATATAAAATATTTTAGGTCTTGTATAATTCCCAAAGGGTAATTTTATAGGAATACCTTTTATAGTCAAAATATTTTCAGAAAATGTAACTAGAGATTTAGTTGTTGACTCTATATAATGATTATAGCCAAGATCTAATTTTGTTTTAAAGACATTGCCTTTAGTATCAATTTGGACTAAATTACCTTCTTTATCAGTAGTCATAAAAGTGTCTAAATATGAGAAAATTGTATTATCACTAAAATTTATATCATCTTTTAACTTAATTCGATCTTGCCCTTTTCGGTTTAAAATTCTTAATCTGTTTTTTTGCTTAAAAATTAGGTAATCTTTACCTGAGATTCTTATGTGTTTAGGGGGGTGAGTTATTCTTTCTTTAATTGATTTTGAATTAAATCCAGTTACTTTTTTTCCTTTACTGTCGTACATTAAAGTTGAAGAGCTGTTTACTACTAAAAACCTATAATTTCTATTTGAGTCATAATCAAAAACAGATAATGGTATTGAAAAATCATTTTTTTCTAGTCTTATATTAAATGGTTTAACAATTTTTCCATTACGATCTAGTATTAAAAACCTATCCTTAGTTCTAAATGCCATTTGAAGACGTTTATTTTTATATAAATCTACTTGTTTAATGTCTCCTAATATTTTTCCACCCAATTTTTTTTTCCATAACAACTTTCCCTTATTTGAAAAAAGGTATAACACATTTTGATTATCCTGAATTACAATATCCATTTCTTTGGATCTATGATTCTTGATCCATTTAGGAGGTTTTGAAGCGTTATTTTCTAGATTTATATTATACTGATTAATAGCAGTATTTTTTTCCAGTTTAGGCAAGTTTTTTTGAATTTTAAAATGGAGGTGTGAATATTTTTCTTCAATTATACCTTGCATAGCAATTAGAGGAAATTGTTTTGGGTTTATTTTTTTTAACACTCCTTCTTTGTATGAATTTTTGCCCCAGCTGGGGATCAATTTTGAAGTATTTCCAATCCATATAAAAGAATTAATATTTGAAAGGGATTGCTTAAGAGATTTAAAATTATTGTCTCTTGAAAGCGTACTTCCATTTTTATAGTTGCTAAAAATAGTTTTGAGTAGAGATTCATTTTCACTAATAATAAAAAATGAGTCTAGTTGCATTAGCCACTTTAAATCAGTTTTTTCTCCAGAAAGATTAAGGAAATTTTCAATCTCAATTGGTAGTTTAACTGAATAATAAATGTTTGAGCGAAATTTTTTTTCATTTCCGGATGTATATTTTAAAAGTCTATTTGTCTCGATATTATTTGAATGAAAAAGCACTGCTTTATTTTCATCTTGTCTAAGCCACCCAATTTCATTAATATCTGAAATTGCTGAAAAATCGATTTTTTTTATTGCCAAGTTGCTTTTAATAGCATACTTCTTAAAATTTTCTTCAAGCTGTTGAATATTTTCAATTGTTAAACTAAGGTAACTTGAAAAATTATTAGGAATAATTTCGGGAATATTTATTCCTGTTGGCTTTTGACCTTTAATTAAATCAAGAAAATTAGGGATGGAGTCATTTACAAAACCAATTCCGTTTAATGAAAATATATCTGAGGAAAAATCCATGTCTAGTCCAATCCATTCATTGCCAGTTTTAGGAAAAATTGGTGCATAAGGAAAGAATTTACCAAAGATTTTTTTTGCTTGAGGATGAATAAAAATATTCACATTACTTTCATTATCCATTATTTGAATTAATTCATTAAACCTTTTATCAATTATTCCTTTTTTATTATTTAAATAGTTTCTAATACAATCTTCAATAACTAACTTTGATTCAGATACAATTTTAAAGTCATCAATATTAGAGACATATATTTTTGTCTTATTCTTGTTTTCATTAATTCCAATTTCAATTCCACTATACATAATTTTTTCATTGTATAACATAATAGTATCAGTTTCATTTATATTTGAAATAAAACTAATTGCATCCTTATTTTTACCTATTCTTGTAAAGAAAAATAAGATCTCTTCACTATTAAAAGAGGGCAATAGTAGATTAAATCTGTCTTTATAATCTTTTTCTATTGAGAGAATGTTTGTAAGTAAATTAGATGATTTTATTTGAGAAATTTCATTTACTTTAAAAACCAGAAAAGTATTTTGAGGGAGATAATCAAATGATTTAAAGTTTTCTCTAGATTCAGTAACACATCCTAAGAAAAATATTACTAAAAAAAGTTTTAGAGTTCCTTTAATCATTATTCAAAAATATAAAACTCATTTAGCCTTACATGTATCTATTTTAATAATTAAAATTATTTTTTCAACAAATAGTTAAGATTAGAATAACTTTAGTTTAATTTGGTTTGAAAAGAGGTTAAATGATTTGCGGTGATATTTTGTTATACCATGTTTTTTTATCGCCTCTCTATGTTTCTTTGTCGGGTATCCCTTATTACTGGCCCAACAATAATTTTTAAATTTTTGATGAATTAATTTCATATATTCATCACGATAAGTTTTAGCTAATATTGACGCTGCAGCTATATTTTGAAATTTTGCATCTCCTTTAATTATGCATTTATAAGGAATTTTTTTAAAACTTTTAAATTTATTTCCATCAACAGAAATAAATTCAGGACAAATAGAGAGTTTTCCCAAAGCTTTGTGCATTGCTTTAATACTTGCATTTAGAATATTTAATTTATCTATTTCATTTTGCATGACATGTTCTACAGAGAAAGCTATAGCTTTCAATTCGATTTCTTTACGTAGATCATTTCTTTGATTTTCTGTTAGTTTTTTCGAATCATTTAGTTTTGGTATACAAATATCTCTTGGAAAGATTACTGCAGCAGCAGTAACAGGACCAGCTAAACACCCTCTTCCTGCTTCGTCAGTTCCCGCTTCTACTAAAGTTGTAAGTTGTCTTTTTAACAATTACCTAATTTTTAGAAAAACAATATAATTACATTTGTTTTAACTTCGTAATCAGAATGCAATTAGTAACCAAACTTTTAGTTATTATTTTCCTGTTTAGTTTTTGGACTTTAAGTTCTCAAGATATTGATTCGTCAATTCTGAAAGATTCTTTGTCCATTAAACAAAAACAAAAATCTACAGAAATCAGAAAAGACAAACTAAGAGACAGTATTTTTAAGATTAATTTAAATAAAAAAATTTATGAAAATGGTGGGGCTATGGGGTTTTTCTTTTACTCTCTTTCATCAAAGTTAGACTCTCTTTTAAATGTTAGAGACAGTTTATTACTTGTTCAAAAGAGACTTAGAATTATTGCTCAAAAACCAATGAAAAGGATTGAGGATGTTACAATCCAAGATTACAAAATCTTTTATTCAGATGGTTCAGAAGAATTTGTTGATACTACACTTAATGTTAATAAGGAATATCGTTTTAATTATTTAAGGAAAGATTATTTTGAGCTTTTGCCATTGCATAATACTGCTCAAGGATTCAATAAACTTGGATATGACTTCAATTATGAAAAATTAAAACCGCAAATGGGAGCAAGAGGAAAGCATTTTGGCTATATGGAAAAGGAAGACTTTCCTTATTTTGAAGTTCCAACTGCATTAACAGAACTTTTTTTCAAAACTACTCTAGAGCAAGGACAATTATTAGACGCTTTAATTACCGTAAACACTTCTCCTAGATTTAATTTTTCAATTGCTCATAAGGGGTTAAGATCTCTTGGGAATTATATTGCCTCAATGACTAATGGGACTCATTTTCGAATGGGTACTAAGTATACTTCTAAAAACTACAGGTATAATCAAAGAATTCATTTTGTTGCCCAAAGGTTAGATAATCAAATTAATGGAAGTCTGGACTCTTTGAGTGTTTATTTTTTTGAAAAAGCAATAGAGGATTTTGAGTACGATGGATTTTTAGACAGATCAAGACTATATACAAATGAGGAAGCGGATAATAGACTTAAAGGCAAACGTTACTTTATAGACCATAGTTATTCATTAGTTATTGAAAAATCAGATACGCTAAAGAATTATCAGAGGAAAAAGATTTTAACTATTGGACATACTTTAAACCACGAGACTAAAGAGTTTGCATATATTGATAGCTCACCTAAGGGATTTTATGGGGATTATGCTTACCCCTTTATTAACGACAGGGCAGAACTAAGGACTATAGAAAATGATTTAAACGTTTTATATAGAGATGAAAAATTTGGGTTAATAAAATTTGGTTTAAGTCATACTTTATGGGATTATATTCTAAAAACGAGATTATATGATAGTCAAAAGGACGATGATCAAATAATTAATCCAATTGAAAATAAAGTTTTAAAAAAGAATCAATTAGCAGTTTTATTTAATTGGCAAAAAGGTTTTGATGGTTATAAAATTAGTGCTAACTCTTTTAATTCAATCAAGAAAAATTTTGCAACTCAAAAATTTGATATAAACATAAATAAAAGTTGGAACCAAAAATGGTTTATAAAAACAAGAATTAACTATCACTCAGTGGCTCCAAATTTTAATTTTCAAATTCATATGAGTGATTTTATAAATCATAATTGGGATAACCTTGAATTAAAAAATCAAGTATTTAAAACTGTAGAACTAAATTTTGGAAATTTAAAATGGTTTAATATAGATTTTAATTTTCAAAAATTAAATAACTATTCATATTTTAAAGTGTCTCCTTTTAAAGAAGACGGAAATGTCCTTGCTGAGCCTAAAATTTCGGATGAGTTAGAGATTTATCCTTTTCAATTTGAGGGAGAAATTGATTATTTAAAAATCAAACTTTTTCAAGAAATAAGTATTGGTAAATTCTCTCTTCATAACACTATTCAATATCAAAATGTAAAACAAATAAAGGAAGAAGCAGATTCATTTAATGTTTTAAACGTACCTGAATTTATAACTAGAAACACCATAGTTTTTTCTTCGCAAATGTTTAAAAAGGCTCTGTATTTACAAACAGGTATAAATTTTCAGTTTTTTAGTAAATACTATGCTGATCGTTATAGTGGATTAATAGGTGAATTTGCTTCACAAAATGACAGAAAAATAGGTGAATATCCAAGACTTGATTTTTTTATAAATGCCAAAGTTCAACAAACTCGAATTTATTTTAAGTTTGAACATTTCAATAGTGACAACACTGGATATGATTATTATTCTGCTCCATTTACTCCGTATAGAGATTCAGTAATTCGTTTTGGACTAGTGTGGAATTTTTTTCAGTAATAATTTTATTTGGAAGGTAAATCCCCAGACATATTTTTCTTCGTTAGTAAAGAATTACCACACAAATATGAATCTATTTGATTTGCTGCTTCACGACCTTCAGAAATAGCCCAAACTATTAGTGATTGCCCTCTTTTACAATCTCCAGCCACAAAAATTTTCTGGTTTTGGGTCGCATAATTATTTTTGGTTTCTATGTTTCCGTATTTATTTAATTTTAGTCCTAGCTTTTCAGGTAGAGATTTTTCTGTCCCAGAAAAGCCAAGAGCTAATAGGGCGAGTTCACAAGGCCACTCTTTTTCACTACCTTTAATTTCTTTAAGTCTTGATCTTTCACCTGATTTTTTTTCCCAATCAACAAAAACAGTTTTTAAGCCTTTAAGTTTTCCGTTTTTATCTCCGACAAATCCTTTTGTTAAAACATTCCATTCTCTATGACTTCCTTCTTGATGAGAGGAGCTAGTTGAAAGAGTAAATGGCCAAAAAGGCCATGGGTTATCACTATTTCTAGAGTCAGGAGGTTTGGGCATTATCTCAAAATTAGTGACACTTTTAGCCCCGTTTCTGTTAGATGTACCAATACAATCAGATCCTGTATCACCTCCACCTATTACAATAACATTTTTATTTTTTGCTGACATTTTTTTATTAAAAGAAGTCTCTCCATTAACTAACATGTTATTGTGAGGAAGAAAATCCATAGCTTGAACTACCCCTTTAAGATTTGACCCAGGAATTGGCAGTTCTTTTTTCACAGTTGATCCAGTACAAATTAAAACAGCATCAAAATTTTCTTGTATATCCTTAATAGTTATGTCTTTACCGATCTCTTTTCCACATATAAATTCTATTTGCTCCGCTTTTAAAATATCAACACGTCTATCTATTATATTTTTTTCTAATTTAAAGTCTGAAATTCCATATCTTAAAAGGCCACCTATTTTTTTATCTCTTTCATAAACTGATATTCGGTGTCCTGCTCTGTTAAGCTGTTGTGCTGCAGCTAATCCAGCTGGCCCTGAACCAATTATTGCAACTTTTTTTCCCGTACGGATTTTTGGGACTTTTGGTTTGATCCAGCCTTCTTTAAATCCTCTCTCAACAATATATTTTTCTATAAGCTCTATGGATACAGGAGGGTTAATAATTCCTAAAACACATGATTTTTCACAAGGAGCAGGGCATAATCGTCCAGTAAATTCAGGAAAATTATTTGTTGAATGCAAAATATCTAAAGCTTCTTTCCATTGATTTCTATAAACAGAATCATTGAAATCTGGAATTAAATTTCCTAAAGGGCAGCCACTATGACAAAATGGTACACCACAATCCATGCATCTAGCCCCTTGTTTTTGAAGTTCTGAAGTTTTAGGTGCAATTGTGAATTCTTTATAATTTTTTATTCTCTTTTTTGGAGGGATAGATGATTCATTCATTCTTTCATATTGCATAAAACCCTTGATTTCCCCCATAATAAAAATTTCAGTTTTTAGTTGTTTCTTTAGCTAATATTTGAAGTGCACGTTTATAATCCGTAGGCATTACTTTGATAAATTTTTTCATTTCCTTGGACCATGAATCAAGAATCTTCTTTGCTTTTTTACTCTCAGTATATTTGAAATGATTTGAGATTGAATTAAACAGCGTTTCTTCATCTTGTTTTTCAAGATCTTCCAGTTCAACCATTTCTAAATTAAATTTATTAGATTCATAATTACCATCTCCAATATAGAGGTATGCAATACCACCACTCATTCCTGCTGCAAAATTCCTTCCAAAACTACCTAGAATTATTGCAACACCTCCAGTCATATATTCACACCCATGATCTCCTATTCCTTCAACAACAGCAATAGCTCCTGAGTTTCTCACACAAAATCTCTCACCAGCTATACCATTCACATATATTTCCCCACTTGTAGCTCCATAAAGAGCAACATTCCCAATTATAATATTTTTGTCAGCCTCAAAGGATGATTCCTTTGGAACTTGAACTATTAATTTACCTCCAGAAAGTCCTTTCCCAAAGTAATCATTACAATTACCCATTACTTTCATTGTAATACCTTTAGTGCAAAACGCCCCAAAACTCTGACCCGCAGTTCCATTAAAAAGTATTTTTATCGTATCATCTGGCAGTCCATCGGCTCCATAAATTTTAGATATTTCATTACTTAGAATAGCCCCTGTAGACCTGTTGATATTTCTTATTTTCATATCTAAGGAAACAGGGATTTTATTCTTAATTTCATTTTTAATACTTCTAAATATTTTATGGTCTAAAACTTTTTCAAGATTATGATTTTGACTCTTTGTATTGTAGATTTTTGTTTTTTTAGAGACTTTTGGTTTATATAGAATTTTTGATAAATCAATCCCTTTTGCTTTAAAATGTTTTATGGCTTTTCTCATATTTAATTTTTGAGATTGACCAACCATTTCATTTATATTTCTAAAACCTAATTTTGCCATGATTTGTCTTAGCTCTTCAGCAACATAATGCATGAAGTTGATAACATGTTCAGGTTTTCCAGAGAAATTTTTACGTAGCTCAGGATCTTGAGTGGCAATACCAACCGGGCATGTATTTAGATGACATGCACGCATCATAATACATCCAGAGGCAACAAGTGGTGCTGTTGAAAAACCAAATTCTTCAGCACCTAAAAGGCAAGCTATTGCAACATCTCTTCCGGTTTTCATTTGCCCATCACATTCTAACACTATACGTGACCTTAAGTCGTTTAAAATCAGAGTCTGTTGCGCCTCAGCTATACCAAGTTCCCAAGGTAAACCGGCATGTTTTAATGATGTTAGTGGAGATGCCCCAGTACCACCATCATACCCAGAGATTAAAATTACATCTGCTTTTGCTTTAGAAACCCCAGCTGCTATGGTTCCAACTCCAACCTCTGAAACTAGCTTAACATTAATTCGAGCTTGTCTATTTGCGTTTTTAAGATCAAATATAAGCTGTGCTAAGTCTTCTATTGAGTATATATCGTGATGAGGAGGGGGGGAAATCAAGCCAACATATGGGGTTGAATTTCTTACAGATGCAATATAGTGATCAACTTTTTTTCCAGGTAGTTGCCCTCCCTCACCAGGTTTAGCTCCTTGCGCCATTTTTATTTGTATTTCCTTTGCATTGGTTAAAAAATTACTCGAAACTCCAAACCTTCCAGAGGCAACTTGCTTAATTGCACTATTCTTAGAATCTCCGTTTTTGTCTTTTATAAACCTTTTTGAATCTTCGCCTCCCTCTCCAGAGTTACTCTTACCTCCCAATCTATTCATTGCAATTGCAAGATTTTCATGAGCTTCTGAACTTAATGAACCTAATGACATTGCACCGGTTTTAAATCTTTTAACTATCTCAGCCCAAGGTTCTACTTCATCTAATGGTACTGGACTAAAATCTTTAAATTCAAACAGGCCCCTCAAAGTCATCAGTTTTTCATTTTGATTATTTATAATATTTGAATAAACTTCATAAGTTTCATATTTTGATTGTCTAACTGATTGTTGTAGTTTAGAAATAGTTTGGGGATTAAATAAATGCTCTTCTCCATTTCTCCTCCATCTATATTCTCCTCCTATTTCAAGAGATAATCCGTCAATAGTTTTTTCGCTATATGTTATTTTATGTCTTTTAGATGTTTCATTTTCAATTTCTTTAAGACCAATACCCTCAATCCTGGTAGGAGTCTCTGAGAAGAACTTATTTATAAAATTTTCGTTCAACCCAAGAGCTTCAAAAATTTGCGCACCTCGATATGAATGAAGAGTTGATATTCCAATTTTATTCATTATTTTAATTATACCTTTCGCAATGGCTTTATTAAAATTATCAATTGCTTTATCACTGTTTATTTTAATAAAACTATTTTTCACTTGCCATTGAATAATTTCATTTACCATATAAGGATTAATTGCACTGGCTCCATATCCAAAAAGAAGAGAAAAATGGTGAGGTTCTCTAGGTTCTGCAGACTCAATTATAATATCAAATTTTGATCTTTTTTTAATCTTTTTTAAACCATGATGCACATGTGAGCATGCTAATAGCATCGGTATAGGAGCTTTTTGGATCGAGGTCCCTCGATCAGATAAAATAATAATATTTACTCCTTTTTCCAGGGCTTCAGAAACTTTTAAAATTATTTCGTTTAAGGCTTTTTTAATCCCATTATATCCATCATTAATTTCGTATAAAACTTCAATCGAAGTAGTTTTAAAATCTTTGTGTTTTATATATTTTATTTTATCTAAATCTTCGTTAGATATTACCGGATTTTTAATCAACATTTTTTTACATTGTTCAGGGCAGATTTCAAAAATATTAAAGTCATTACCAATGGTTAAGCTAGTATCTGTTATTATTTCTTCTCTAATCCCATCTAAAGGAGGATTTGTTACTTGAGCAAAAAGTTGTTTAAAATAGTTGTATATAAGTTGTGAACGATTTGATAGAACTGCAAGTGGAGTATCATTTCCCATAGCGCCAATAGATTCTTTGGCTTCAGTTGCCATAGGGAAAATAATTGTTTTTAAGTCTTCTTGAGTATAACCAAAAA
>JAQWON010000097.1 GCA_029245825.1 Flavobacteriaceae bacterium | reverse complement strand
ATAAGATGGAATGATAAAAAAAATAAATTTGATAATTCTAAAGCTAACAATCTTATTATACCGAAATATAATAACGGTTGGAAACTACCTTCTCTGTAACTTTAGGCTCTAGTATCTCTAAAACTGTCTCTAAAAAAACACAAAGTTTATAATAAAGGGTTTTACCTAAATGGATTAAATGGTTTTGAATAAAATCTATTACTTAAACACTTTGATCAAAAAGTAAATGCCCAAAAAACTTAAACCTGCAATAAGTAAATATTGAGCATACTGCCAAGACATAAGTTTAAATAAAATAGCGAATGAAGTAATCGAAAGTCCTAAATATTTAAGTTTGATTAACATGTTAATCAAACGTTACACTGTAAAATTTCAAACCCCTACTTTTTCAAAATAATTGATCTCTAAAAAAGGGGAAATCAATATAGTAGTATGGACTATAAGTATGAATTTAAGAATAAAAGAGAATTGATTGAAATAAAGTGATTTTAATTCTAAATAAATCATTTCAATTCCAAAACATATAATAGTTTAAGATTTTAATTTTTATCTCTAAAATCAATAAAATTTAATTTAAATTTGTAACATCGAAAATATTTTTAGTAATTATGGAATAGAAATTGTTGTAGGAATGATTATTTCTGTTTTGTTGTTTCTTTTTACTAGAGTCATATACTTTAGTTATATAAAAAAGAATCACAATGATTCATAAATCATTATAAACATTCAACCCACAGATTTGTCTTTAGTGATTACAGTAGAATAAAAGAAATTATATAAAAACAATTGCTTTAATACCAGCACGTTCGGGATCAAAAGGAGTTATAAATAAAAACATAAAAAACCTTGGAGGACTCCCTTTAATAGCCTACAGTATTATAGCAGCTAAAATGATACCAAATATTTCGGATGTAATAGTTTCTACAGATTCTCATGAGTATGCTAAGATAGCTAATAAATATGGAGCAAAAACACCTTTTTTAAGACCAAAATCTATTTCCAAAGATAGTTCAACTGATCTTGAAATGGTTGAACATTTTTTGAACTGGTATAAACAAAACATGAACGAAATTCCACATCAAATTATACATTTAAGACCTACAACGCCTTTAAGGGATCCTAAAATAATAAAAGAAGCTATTCACTATATTAATCAAAACGGAAATTCTACTTCTTTAAGATCAGGTCATAAAGCTTCAGAGTCACCACTTAAATGGTTCATGAAAGGAAAAAACGGGTTTTTTAAGCCAATGATTAGTGGGGCAACTTCAGATGAAATAAATCGGCCTAGACAAGATTTTCCTGATGTATTCATACCTAATGGATATGTGGATATTATTAAAAGTGATACTGTATTTAAAACTAAATCGCTTCATGGAAAAAATATGTTAGTTTTTGAATCTTCGAGAGCATATGAAATTGATAATAATGATGAT
Organism: Flavobacteriaceae bacterium; assembly: GCA_029245825.1. Classification (GTDB taxonomy): domain Bacteria; phylum Bacteroidota; class Bacteroidia; order Flavobacteriales; family Flavobacteriaceae. The sequence continues at coordinate 1,729 of JAQWON010000097.1, read as the reverse complement.
TTCAGTTATCTTGAGTATGAATTAAAAAAGAAGGGGTCTCCAATTATAGATTTTATTAAAAGTTCTAAAATTTAACATGATGTCTGGATTAAGATTTTCTCACAAACCCAAAAAAGTAAAAAAAATCAATACCAAATATAGAATTATTTGCACTTCAATTCCTGTTCCTGAAAGTATTCCTATTTTGAATAGAATTTATGAAACAGAATCGCACTCGATGCATGGACAACTTCCAATTATATGGGATAGAGCGGAAGGATTTCAGGTTTATGATTCATGGGGAAATAAATGGTTAGATTTCTCCAGCACTATTTTTGTAGCTAATGCAGGGCATTCAAATAAAAGAATAGTTAATGCAATAAAAAAACTTGTTGAAAAACCATTATTACAAACATATACATATACTTCTCCTGAACGCTATAAGTATTTAGACTATTTAATAAAAAACACCCCTAGTCAATTTCAAAAAGCTTTTTTATTATCAGCTGGGACAGAAGCTACTGAGGCATCATTAAAGCTAATGAGATTAAATGGAATTAAAACTGGAAAGAGAAAAGGAGGTATTCTCTGCTTTGAAGGCAATTACCATGGAAGGACAATTGGGGCTCAGATGATGGGAGGGAATTCTTCCCAAAAAGATTGGATAGGTTATTTAGATCCAAATATATATCATATTTCTTTCCCTTATTCTTGGAAGGAAGAAGCTGTCAATAATCCAAAATTATTTTTCAGGAAATCCATAGAAAAATTGATTAATGAGAAAGGAATTGATGTTAAAAAAGACTTGTGTGGAATAATGATGGAAACATTTCAGGGATGGGCTGCAGAGTTCTATCCAAAAGAGTATGTTCAAGAAGTATCATTATTTGCCAAGGAAAATGACTTATTATTGGCTTTTGATGAAATGCAAGCTGGATTTGGTAGGACAGGGGAATTATTTGGATATATGAATTATGAGGTTGAACCAGATCTTGTTGCTTGTGGAAAAGGAGTTAGCTCTAGTCTGCCATTATCAATTGTTTTAGGAAGCAGAAAAATTATGGATTTGCCTGAAGTTGGTTCAATGAGTTCTACACATTCTGCTAACCCAATGGTATGTGCAGCAGGATTAGCGAATATAAAGTCTTTATTAGAGGATGGTTTAATTGATAATTCGAAAAATTTAGGTGTCCAGTTTCATAAACAGTTAGATAAGATAAAAATGAGATTTTCATCGTATATTTCTCGTATAAACGGGAAAGGTTTATTGGCGGCAATAATATTTAATGACATCAAAAATAAACCATTGAATTCTCTATGTGATTTAATTTGTGAAAAATGTTTACAAAAGGGATTATTAGTTGTTCATACAGGGAGAGAGTCAATAAAACTTGCCCCTCCATTGAATATTAATGAAGAAGCCATTCTTGAAGGTCTTTCTGTTCTTGAAGAGTCAATTCATGAAAGTATAAAAGAGGTTTATGATAAGTAAAACAAGACATACAGGAAACTGGCAGAATATTTATTTAAATTATATAAATTAAAAAAAGAGGTTTATGATAAGTAAAACAAGACATACAGGTATAGTTGTAATGAATCTTTCAAAATATATTTTCTTTTATGAGAAATTGGGGTTTAAATTGGATTCAAGAAAAATTGAGACTGGAGATTATATTGATCAATTAGTGGGAATTAAACAAACTAAATTGGAATGGGCCAAATTAAAATTGCCTGATAATTCACTTCTTGA
>JAQWON010000092.1 GCA_029245825.1 Flavobacteriaceae bacterium | reverse complement strand
ATATTCCTCGAGCCCTTGGAATTGTACAATAACTGCATTTATAATCACATCCATCTTGGATTTTTAAAAAAGAACGAGTCCTACAGTCTAAAGAATAAGAACTCTCAAAGTTTAAAACATTAGTTATTTCGCATGAATGAGATATATTGTTTGATTCTCCAATTGAATCAATTATGTAATCTTTTAATTTAAATTTTTTATCTGCTCCTAAAACTAAATTAACACCATCAATTGAAGATATAGACTTGGGTTGAAGTTGCGCATAGCAACCTATTACAGCAATAAAAGCATTTGGGTTTTTTCTTAAAACTTTTCTGATTAAAATTTTAAGTTTTTTATCAGCATTATCTGTAACTGAACAGGTATTTATAACGTATACATCTGCAGCTGAAGAAAAACTAACTTGAATAAAATTATTATTTTGAAAATCCCTTGATATAGCAGATGTCTCAGAAAAGTTAAGTTTACAGCCAAGTGTATGAAATGCAATTTTAATTCTTTTGCTAATATTTTGAATGACTTGTTCTTCTAACATATGTTATAATCACTTTAACAAATATAATTTTTAAGATTTAAAGTAATAATTTACCCTCTAGTTAATTATTTCTTTGGTTCTGGACTTTCCTCAGAGCTATTAGATTCATCTTCTGACGGAGATTCATCTGACGGAGATTCATCTTTGGGTTTGTCTGAAACTGAAGCTTCATCATTATTTTTTGAATCAACTTCTGAGGGTTCTTTTAAATCAATAGTTTCTGGAGTTATAGAATCAACATCGGATTTAATTTTAGGTTCTTCTTCAATTGAACTCTGATTTTCCTTATTATCTTCTTTTTTTGTAAGATTAGCATATCTGCTTTTAAACTTATCAATTCTCCCCGCAGTATCTACTAATTTAGATTTTCCAGTGTAGTATGGGTGAGAAGTACGAGAAATCTCGAGCTTAACCAGCGGATATTCAACACCATCCACTTTCACTGTTTCTTTTGTTTCAGCTGTAGATTTAGTTATAAAAATATTATCATTTGACATATCTTTAAATGCAACTAACCTATAGTTTTCAGGATGTAAACCCGATTTCATAAATTCTATTTAAGAGCGCAAACATAACATTTTTTTATCAAAAAATAAGAGTCCCTCGACTAAAAATGATAAATTGCAAATAGTAAATTCTTAAACCTAGTAAAAAATTTACAAATATGGAAAATAAAAAAACTAGCCCAGCTAAATATTCTTTAACCTATGGTTTAGTAAATGGATCTTTTGGAATAGTTTTAGGATTGATGCTTTATGCTCTAGATATGCACTATCAAAATGATCCAGTTGTTCAAATAATTGCTGCTATAGTTGGCATATTAATAATTATGTTCGGAATTATTCAATTCAAAAAGGAAAACAATGGGTTTTTAAATCTTTCAGATGCACTCAAGCTAGGACTAGGAATATCCCTTGTTGGAGGAGTAATTTCCGTTGTATTTAATTATATAATGATGAATATTATTGACCCAGATACTCTTGAGAAAGGTTTCGAATTTGCAAAGCAAAAAATGCTTTCCAATGATCCCGAAATGTCTGTGGAAACCGCAAATCAATTCATAGAGATGGGCAAAGGATTTTACAGCCCTCTTTCCATGGCCTTAACTACAATAATAGTTTCTCTGATCTTTGGATTTCTTGTGTCACTAATTGGAGGTCTAATTGTAAAAAAATCGCGGCCAGAATAGCTTAAAATTTATACTTTTGTGGGATAAAACATCCTTTAATTATGGAAATTTCCATTGTAATCCCATTATTTAATGAAAGTGAATCTTTAGATGAACTCCATGACTGGATATTATCTTCAATGTCAAATTATTCAAAAAGTTTTGAAATTATATTAATTGACGATGGTAGCACTGATAATTCCTGGCAAATAATTAAAAATCTTGCTAAAAAAAACAAAGATACTCGCGGGATATTATTTTCTAAAAATTTTGGTAAATCACAAGCCTTAAATGCAGGTTTTAAATTAGCAAAAGGTGATTACATTATAACAATGGATGCTGATTTACAAGACTCTCCTGATGAAATAGATAATATGATTAAAACACTTAAAGAGAAACAATTAGATATTGTATCAGGTTGGAAGAAAAAAAGGTATGATTCTTTCTTTTTAAAAAACCTTCCTTCAAAATTATTCAATTGGGCAGCAAGAAGAGTATCAGGAATTTATCTTCATGATTTTAATTGCGGCATAAAAGCTTATAGAAAAGATGTTATAAAAACTATTGATGTATATGGAGAAATGCATAGATATATCCCTGTGATAGCTTCTAACATGGGGTATAATAAAATTGAAGAGCAAATAGTCAAGCATCAAGCAAGAAAACATGGTAAGACAAAATTTGGAAGCAGTCGATTTGTCAATGGTTTTTTAGATTTAATTACACTTTGGTTTCTTAACAAATTTGGAAAACGACCAATGCATTTCTTTGGTTTTTGGGGAACTCTTATGCTAATAGTTAGTTTTGTCTTTATACTTTATATAGGTCTTGATAAACTTTATTTTACAAAATCGGGTAAATTAATTGCCCAAAGAACAGAGTTTTTTATTGCCTTAACTGCCATAATTGTTGGGGTTCAATTCTTTGTTGCTGGATTTCTTGGTGAAATTTTTTTAAAAAGCAAAAAAGAAGTCAAGAGATATATAATTACTGAAAAAACTAACTGAAATTGGTTATGTTTGAATCAAAAGCTAAAAAATGGTGCAAAAAACCATTTGATGTTGAAACTCAAAAAGCTGTAAGTAAATTATTTTACTCTCCTAAAAAACTTGAGGAAGCCTTTTATAAGGACATAGAATTTGGAACTGGAGGAATTCGAGGTATAATTGGGGTGGGCACAAATAGAATCAATAAGTATACCCTGGGCAGGTGTGCACAAGGTCTTAGCAACTATTTAAAGAAAAGAAATAAAAAAGGTACAATTAAAATTGTGGTTGCTTACGATTGTAGACTAAATAGTAAAGAGTGGGCTAATCAAATTGCTGAAATTTTCTCAGCAAATGGAATATATTGTTATCTTTTTTCAGATCTTAGACCGACTCCAGAGTTGTCTTTTGCTGTAAGACATTTAAATGCATCTTGCGGAATTGTTATTACTGCTTCTCATAATCCTCCAGAATACAATGGTTTTAAAGTTTACTCAAAAGATGGTGGTCAAATTGTACCACCTGAAGATACAGATATTATAAAATTTGTAAATGAAGTTGATTTTTCTGAAATTAAGTTTGAAAAAAATTCAAATTTGATTGAGCTAATTGATAAAAAAATTGATCAGCAATTTTATAAATCTACTATTGATGTAGCAAAATTTGACAAGTCACTTACCAAAAATTTAAAAATAATTTTTACCCCCCTTCATGGAACATCGATAACTGCAATTCCAAATGTTTTAAAAATGTCTGGGTTTAAAAATGTCTTTTTAGTTAAGGAACAGGCTGTTCCAAACGGAAACTTTCCAACTATTAAATCTCCAAATCCTGAAGAACCAGAGGCTTTTAAACTTGCAATTAAAGAAGCTAAAATAAATGATGGGGAAATCATAATAGCTACAGATCCAGATGGAGATCGTATAGGGGTTTCAATTAAAGATGAAGATCAAAATTTTTATCTTTTGAATGGGAACCAGACCATGATAATAATAATTCATTTTTTACTTGAGCATTGGAAAAAAACAGATAAACTAAATGGGAATCAATTTATTGCAACAACTATTGTATCAACTCCAATGCTAAAAAAAATGTCTGCAGAATATAATGTTATATTTAAAGAAACATTGACCGGTTTCAAATGGATCTCAAAACTTATTAAAGATTTCCCAAACTTAGAATTTATTGCTGGTGGTGAGGAAAGCTATGGATATCTTATAGGAGATAAAGTTCGAGATAAGGATGCAGTTGCAGTAGCACTTTTAATTTGCGAGATAGAAAATCAGATGAGAAATATTGGTAAATCAATATATGAACTACTAGTAGAATGCTATAAAAAGTATGGTGCCTATAAAGAGCGATTAATATCTTTTGTTAAAGAAGGAAAAGAGGGTGTAAATGAAATTCAAACGAAGATGAATAATTTGCGAAACTTTCCCCCTAAATTTATTGCTGGAGTTCCTGTAGTTCAAATAAAGGATTATAACAAAGGTTTTTCTTTAAATCTACTTAATGAATCAAAAACCAAACTTAATTTGCCAAAATCAAATGTTATAACATTCATACTAGAAGATAATTCTAAAATATCTGTTAGACCAAGTGGAACTGAACCAAAAATTAAATTTTATTTTAGCGTGAATCAGCCATTTATTCAAAATAAAAAATGGAAAACAATAGAAAAGCAAATGGATAAAAAAATAGATGAATTAATTCAAGATCTTATCAAATGAAATATTTTAAAAAGATTCTTAGTTACGGTATTCCTTATATTAGATTTGCTTTCTTGAATTTATTTTTTAACATCCTTTATGCAATTTTTAGTGCACTTGCTTTTGTCGGTCTAATACCTATGATTCAAATCCTTTTTGGAAAAACAAATAAAGTATTAGAAGAACCAAAATATGAGGGTATTACTAACTTAAAAGATTACGTAGAAAACTTTCTAAATTACAAAGTAACATATTATATCAATCAAGATAGCTCAAAAGCTCTTTTATTAGTAATTTTTATAATAATCTCAATATTTTTACTAAAAAATATTTTTAACTATTTAGCTCTTTATTTTATTACTTTCCTAAGAAATGGTGTTTTAAGAGATTTAAGAGCTAAATTATATCAAAAAATAGTCTCTCTTCCTATAAATTTTTTCTCGGAAAAGAAAAAAGGAGATCTAATAGCTAGAGTTTCATCTGATGTACTTGAGTTGCAACAATCATTTCTTTCAATACTAGAATTAATTGTTCGAGAGCCTTTAACTATTTTATTTACACTTGTTATAATGTTTTCCATTAGTACAAACCTCACATTATTTGTTCTAATTTTTGTTCCTATTTCTGCAGGTATAATCTCTATTATAGGGAAATCTCTAAAAAAGAAGTCTGAAAAAGTACAAAAAGAACAAGGTCAATTTTTATCTACTTTAGAAGAAACAATAACAGGAATTAAAATAATTAAAGCATTTAACGTTGAGAATACTTTTATTAAAAAATTTATGCTTTCAATTAATCGACTATTGAAATTTTCAAATGAACTAATTAATAGGCAAAATTTAGCCTCACCCATAAGTGAATTCCTAGGTGTCTTAGTAATAGGCGTTTTGCTTTGGTATGGAGGCAGAATGGTTTTAATAGATGAGTCAATTGATGGTGCTGTATTTATAGCTTATATGGGATTAGCTTATAATATTTTGACTCCTGCGAAAGGATTAAGTAAAGCATATTATAGTATTAAAAAAGGAGATGCTGCTGCAAAAAGAATAATTGAAATACTCAATGTAGAGGATGAGCTCAAAAATATTCAAAATGCAAAAGAAATCAGAGCATTCGACAAAGAAATTTATTTTAAAAATGTTTTCTTTTCTTATGGAAAAAATATTGTTCTTAATGATATTTCATTATCCATAAAAAAAGGTGAAACAGTTGCTCTAGTTGGTCCATCAGGAGGCGGCAAGACGACTGTGGCAAATCTTCTCAGTCGTTTTTATGATATAGATAGTGGCAAAATAATAATTGATGGAAATTCACTTAAAGAGATTTCAAAAAAATCATTAAATAATCTTATAGGATTAGTAACTCAAGACTCTATTTTATTTAATGATTCTGTAGCAAATAATATTGCTTTAGGTAATTTAAATTCAAGTATTGAAGAAATTAAAAAAGCTGCAAAAATGGCTAATGCTCATCAGTTTATTGAAGAGTTAGCAGATGGTTATAATACTATTATTGGAGAAGGTGGCAATAAATTGTCGGGAGGCGAAAAACAAAGGCTTTCAATAGCAAGAGCAATTCTTAAAAATCCGAAAATTCTAATTTTAGACGAGGCCACCTCTTCACTTGACAGCTCCTCAGAAAAACTGGTTCAAAATGCACTGGAAAAACTAATGGAAAATCGAACTTCAATTGTTATTGCTCACAGATTGTCAACTATCAAAAAAGCAAATAAAATAGTAGTTTTAGATAAAGGCTTAATAATTGAAAAAGGGACCCACGAATTTCTAATAAACAAAGACTCATTTTATAAAAAACTTGTTGATTTTCAAATTTTTTGATTGCATTATTTAATAACACTAAAAAAATAGAATGTGGATAAAACAGTTGAAAGTTAGTTCTTTAATTCCAAAATTATGACTAGATAACTGACATAAAAAAATTAATTTTGTCAAAGAAAATACTGGACATGATTTATTTTTTTGGAAATGTTTCTTCAAACGTTTTTGCTGTTGAATCAAAGAAAAAACTAAAAGCTTCTTCCCTTGATAAATTAGAATGGTTGTTTAGTGGAGAGCCCATTATCTCTCGAAAAATGATTAAAAGGAGTTTTATTGGGCCAAGATCTACTATGGTTACCCCATGGAGTACAAATGCAGTTGAAATATCTCAAAACATGGGCATTAGTGGGGTGAGTAGGATTGAAAATTTTATTTCTAAAGGTAAGGGAGATAAATTTGATAAAATGCTTTTAAAAGAATACTCTGTTTTAGATCAAAATATATTTGATGTTAATATTAAGCCTGAATTAATAAAGCATATTGATAATATTTCAAAATATAATGAAGATGAGGGTTTGGCTCTTAATATTGAAGAAATAAAATATTTAGAGAATCTTTCAAAAAAACTTAAAAGAAAGCTTTCTGATTCTGAGGTTTTTGGTTTTTCTCAAGTAAACTCAGAACATTGTAGACATAAAATTTTTAATGGGAATTTTATACTTAACAAAAAAAATCAAAAGAAAAGTCTATTTGAGCTTATCAAAACAACTTCAAATAAGAATAAAAATTCAATTGTTTCTGCTTATAAAGATAACGTAGCATTTATTTATGGGCCAAAAATTGAACAATTCTCTCCTTCAAAAGCTGAAATTTCAAGTAATTATGAAATTAAGAAAATTCAAAGTGTAATTTCCTTAAAAGCCGAAACACATAACTTTCCAACTACTGTTGAACCATTTAATGGAGCAGCCACTGGATCAGGTGGTGAAATTAGAGATCGTATGGCTGGAGGACAAGGTTCAATACCACTTGCAGGTACTGCTGTGTATATGACTCCTTACTCTCGAGTTCAAAATAAATCGCCTTGGAGCAATAATTTAAAAGAACGTAAATGGCTATATCAAAATCCTTTAGATATCTTAATTAAGGCCTCTAATGGGGCATCAGACTTTGGAAATAAATTTGGACAGCCACTTATTTCAGGATCCCTTTTTACTTTTGAACACATAGAAAATGATCGTTCTCTAGGATATGATAAGGTTATAATGCTTGCAGGAGGAATTGGTTATGCTAATATTGACCATGCAATTAAAAAGAAACCAAAAAAAGGAGATTTGATTATTGTACTTGGTGGTGATAATTATAGAATTGGTATGGGTGGAGCAGCAGTTTCCTCATCAAATACTGGAGAATTTAAAAGTATAATCGAACTAAATGCCGTACAACGTTCAAATCCTGAAATGCAAAAAAGAGTTGCAAATACAATCAGAGCATTTGCAGAAAGTGATATAAATCCAATTATTTCTATTCATGATCATGGTGCTGGTGGTCACCTGAACTGTCTCTCAGAACTTGTTGAAGAAACCGGAGGAGAAATATACATTGATAAACTTCCTGTCGGTGACACTACCCTCTCTGATAAAGAAATAATTGGCAATGAATCTCAAGAGAGGATGGGATTAATTATTTCTAAAAAAAATTTTAAAAAATTAGACCAAATTGCCAAAAGGGAAAGAGCACCAATATATGTTGTTGGGAAAATTAAAGATGATAAAAAATTTCTTTTTAAAAATAATTTAAATGGAAATAAAGCTATCGATTTAAAATTAAAACATTTGTTTGGAGATACTCCTAAAACTAAAATAATTGATTCTAAAAGAAAATTCAATTACAGAAAGATATCTTATGATTTTTCAAAAATTGAAAATTATTTAAAAATGATTCTCCAATTAGAATCTGTTGCCTGTAAAGATTGGCTTACTAATAAAGTTGATCGTTGTGTAACTGGAAGAGTTGCTCAACAACAAACTGTTGGTGAATTACAGTTGCCTCTTAGCAATTGCGGAGTAATTTCTCTAGATTATTCTGGTAAATCAGGAATAGCCACTGCTATAGGGCACTCTCCTTTAAGTGGACTAATTGATGCTGGTAAGGGAAGTATAAATTCTATTGCCGAATCACTAACAAATATTATTTGGGCTCCTCTTAAAGATAGTATCAAGTCTATAAGTTTATCAGCAAATTGGATGTGGCCTTGTAATAACCCTGGTGAAGATTATCGTTTATATCAAGCCGTAGAAGCATGTTCCAAATTTGCAACAAGTCTTGGAATTAATATTCCAACAGGGAAAGATTCCCTGTCAATGAGACAACAATATAAAAACAAATCAGTAATTGCTCCTGGCACTGTAATAATATCCTCTTCTGGACATTGTGATGAAATTACTAAAGTTGTTACACCAAATATCTGTCTAGATGGAGGATACTTATATTATCTTAATTTATCTTTTGAAAAACATGTCCTTGGCGGGTCTAGCTTAGGTCAAGTTTTAAATCAAATTGGAGATCACGCACCTGGAATTAGTAACTCTGATAAATTTAAAACAGCATTCAATACAATTCAAAAACTAATAAAACAATCTAAAATAAATGCAGGGCATGATATTTCATCTGGCGGAATAGTTGTTAGTCTTTTAGAAATGTGTTTTCCAACAAAAAAAATTGGAATGGATATAAATTTATCTAATATAGAAAATGATGATATTGTTTCAATCCTTTTCTCTGAAAACTCTGGGATAATTGTTCAATCAAATGAAAATATTGAATTAATCTTTAAGAAGTTAGATATTAAATTCCACTTAATAGGTAAAACAAATAATAGCGGTTATTTGAAAATCAAAAAAAATAAATTTAACCTTTCTCTAAGTATTGATCAATATCGAGATATTTGGTTTAAAACTTCATTTGAGTTTGATAAATTCCAAACAAAAAATAATCTTGCAAAAAAGCGATTTAATAATTATAAAGACAATCCATTAGAATTTGTTTTCCCTAAAAAATTTGACGGATCAATGCCTTCAAAAAAAAATAAAAAAATTAAAGCTGCTGTAATAAGAGAAAAAGGAAGTAATTCTGAAAGAGAGATGGCTTATGCAATGCATATGTGTGGTTTTGAAGTTCACGATGTTCACATGACAGATCTAATCAGCGGTAGAACAAATTTAGAGGACTTTCAATTTTTAGTTACCGTTGGAGGGTTCTCCAATTCAGATGTTTTAGGCTCTGCAAAAGGCTGGGCTGGTTCTTTTCTCTACAATAAAAAAGCTAAGAAAAGTTTAGATGATTTTTTTAAACGCAAAGACACCCTGTCACTAGGAGTTTGTAATGGTTGTCAACTTTTTATTGAACTTGGATTAATAACCCCTGAAGACTCTAAGCTGCCTAAAATGATGATTAATGATTCTGGGAAATTTGAGTGTATTTTTACCTCTGTCAAAATTCAAAAATCTTCATCAATTATGCTCAAAGGAATGGAAGGATCTGTTCTAGGGATTTGGGCTGCTCATGGAGAGGGAAAGTTTAATTTACCATATAAGGAAAAAAATTATCAAATTCCTGCTAAATATTATTATAACTCATATCCCTCAAATCCAAATGGGTCGAATTATAATTCTGCAATGTTGTGTAGTGAAGATGGGAGACATTTAGTAATGATGCCTCATTTAGAGAGATCAACTTTTCCTTGGAACTGGGGGTACTATCCAAAAAACAGAGAAGATAAAACTTCTCCCTGGTTAATGCCCTTTGAAAATGCATTTTCTTGGTTATCATACCATTAGACTCTTTTAATAATAATCTAATTTTATTACATTTAAACAACTATAGATTTTTATGAAAAATTCACCTACTCGAATTTTTGATTTTTTGACTTATCAATTAGAAAATGCTCCATTAGATAATGTCTTAACGACTAAATATGATGGGGAATGGGAATCTATTTCAACATCTAAATACTCAAAATTAGCTAATCAAATAAGTTCCGCCTTTTTAAAATTGAAAATTAATTCCAATGATAAGATTGCCATGATATCAACTAATAATAGAACTGAATGGAGTGTAGTTGATATGGGAATTGCACAAATTGGAGCGGTAAATGTTCCTTTATATCCCACCATTACATCAAAGGATTATGAGTACATACTAAATCATTCAGAGAGTAAATACTGTTTTGTTTCGGACAAGATGATCTATGATAAAATAATTACTGTTAGAGGTAATCTAAAATACTTGATTGATATTTATAGCTTTGATAAAATATCGGGGTGTAAGCATTGGTCAGAATTGCAAAGTCTTGGAGAAGAAAATTTAGATGATAATGTTTTATCTAGAACTAAGAAAAATGTCAAACCAAGTGATCTAGCAACTATAATTTATACTTCAGGAACCACTGGTGTACCAAAAGGCGTCATGCTTAGTCATGAAAATATTGTGTCCACCGTTCTTTCAAGTACAATTAGATTACCATTAGATATTGGAGAGTCAACTGCTCTCAGTTTTTTACTTGTATGTCATATTTATGAAAGAGTAATTTTATATATATACCTATACAACTCGATTAAAGTATTTTTTGCTGAATCATTAGAAACAATCGGAGAAAACCTAAATGAAGTTAAGCCTAATGCAATGACTGCTGTGCCTAGGCTTTTAGAAAAAGTATATGATAAAATTTACTCTAAAGGTCAAGAACTTAAAGGAATAAAGAAAAAGCTTTTTTACTGGGCTGTAAACTTAGGGCTAAAATATGAGCCCTATGGAAAAAATGGATTTTGGTATGAATTTAAATTAAAAATTGCACGAAAACTAGTTTTTTCAAAATGGAAAGAAGCATTGGGGGGAAATTTAACTCATATTTCGTCAGGAAGTGCGCCACTCCAACCCAGAATTGCTAGAATCTTCACAGCCGCTGGCATGACCGTAGCTGAAGGCTATGGCCTCACAGAAACATCTCCTGTAATATCAGTTAACTACCTTGAAGAAAATGGTTTGAAATTTGGTACTGTTGGAAAAGTTATTGATGGTGTGATAGTTAAAATAGAAGATGATGGAGAAATACTTTGTAAAGGACCAAATGTAATGATGGGATATTATAAGGATCCTAAACAGACTTCCCAAGTTATGAGTGGTGATTTTTTTCATACTGGAGATATTGGAATTATCGATATGGATGGATTTTTAAAAATTACTGATCGAAAGAAAGAAATTTTTAAGACATCCGGAGGTAAATATATTGCACCACAGGTTTTAGAAAATGAACTAAAACAATCTCTTTTTATTGAACAAATTATGATTGTTGGAGAGGGAGAGAAAATGCCTGGAGCTATTATTCAGCCTAACTTTGAATATGTGAAGTTTTGGTTCAAGGAAAATAATATTCAATATAAAAATGATTTAAGTTTAATTTGTAATAATATCAAACTTGTTAAAAAAATTGAAAGTGAAATAAGATTACATGATAAAAAGTTTGGAAGCTGGGAACAGGTTAAAAAATTTAAATTAACAGATGATGTTTGGTCCATTGATTATGGTCAATTAGCCCCAAATCTTAAGGTTAGGCGTAAATTTGTTAGAGAAAAATACAAAGATTTAATAGACGAAATATATAAATAGAATTGAAATCTAATTAAGATTAAAACAATTTAAAAATACTATGCATGCATAGTATTTTTGTGTATATTTGTTTTAATGAAAAAGGAAACATATGACTATGCCCTAAAATCATCCTGGCAGTTAGTTTCAAATATGTACAATAGAGAAGCATTAAAATTTGAATCAACTATGGTTACAGGTTTTGCTTTATTAAGTATTGATAGAAACGGGACAGCTGTTACAGAATTGGGTCCCAAGATGGGAATGGAACCAACAAGTCTATCAAGATTGATTAACTCAATGGAAGAAAGAAAATTAATTAAAAGAAATAAAAATCCTGATGATGGCAGAGGCGTTTTAATAAAATTAACAAAATTTGGTCTTTTAAAAAGAGAGGATTCAAAATCTGTAGTGGTAGGTTTTAACAAGGAAGTGAATAAAGAATTAGAGAAAAACGAAATAAAAAATTTTCAAAAAGTGGTTTCTAGGATTTCCAAGGTCGCTAAAGAATATGAGTACTTTAAAAAGAGGCAAGTAATAATGACAACTAAAAAAATAAAATAAAATGGAACAAGGAGAAAAATCAATTAAAAAAGGAGGGGCTTTTATAATTCAGGAATGTAGCTCTGATAACATCTTTACCCCTGAAGATTTTAATGAAGAACAAAAAATGATGAAGGATTCAGTTATTGAGTTTGTTGATCGAGAAATCGTTCCTGTTAAAGAGCGACTTGAAAATAAAGATTTTGTCCTTACTGAAGAGCTAATGCAAAAAGCAGGTTCACTTGGATTTCTTGGCGTAGGCATACCAGAGGAATATGGAGGAATGGGCATGGGTTATGTTTCTAGAATGTTAGTTTGCGATTATATTTCTGGAGCTTCGGGATCTTTTTCAACTCCTTTTGGTGCTCATACTGGAATAGGAACTCTCCCAATAGTACTTTATGGCTCAGAAAAACAAAGAAAAGATTATGTTTCAAAGCTTGCGACTGGAGAATGGCTTGCATCTTATTGCTTGACAGAACCTGGAGCTGGATCTGATGCTAATTCAGGTAAAACAAAGGCTGTACTTTCAGAAGATGGTAGTCATTACAAAATAAGTGGTCAAAAAATATGGATATCAAATGCTGGATTTGCAAAACTTTTTATTGTTTTTGCTAGAATTGAAGACGATAAAAATATTACATCTTTTCTAGTGCCATATGATACCAAAAATGGAATAACCTTGGGTGAAGAAGAAAAAAAATTAGGAATTAATTCATCATCAACAAGACAAGTCTTTTTTAACGAAACTAAAGTTCCTGTAGAAAATATTTTAGCTGAGAGAGGTGAAGGGTTTAAAATTGCAGTTAATGCATTAAATGTAGGGCGAATCCAACTTGGTGCTGCTTGTCTTGAAGCTCAAAGAAGAGTTATTTCAATTTCTGTAAAATATGCAAATGAAAGAGTTCAATTTAAAAAACCAATTTCACAATTTGGCGCAATTAAAGAAAAACTTGCTAGAATGGCTACAACTTGTTATGTAGGTGAGTCGGCTACCTATAGAGCAGCAAATGACATAGACAAAAAAATATCTTCATTAAAAAATGATGGCTTAGACATGCAAAAAGCTGAACTTAAAGGAGCAGAAGAATTTGCAATTGAATGTTCAATTTTAAAAGTCGCAATATCTGAAGATATTCAGAACTCTTCAGATGATGGCATTCAAATATATGGAGGGATGGGCTTTTCTGCTGAAGCTCCAATGGAGGCTGCCTGGAGAGATTCTAGAATAGGAAGGATATATGAGGGGACAAATGAAATAAACCGAATGCTATTGATTGGAATGTTACTTAAAAAAGGATTGAAAGGGGAATTAGATTTAATGGGTGCTGTTTTAAAGTCTAAAAAAGAAATTAATGATATTGGAAGTTATGAGCAAAAAGAGGAATTTGGAAAAGAAAAACACCTTCTAAAAAATTTAAAAAATGTTTTTCTTTTACTTTTAGGAACCTCAGTAGAAAAATTTGGTCCGAAAATTGAGGAAAGGCAACAAGTATTGCTTTCACTTTCAGATATGGTAATTGAGATTTATCTCTCAGAATCTGCTATTCTCAGAACTGAAAAAAATTCAATTAAAGGAAATGATCAAAACATTCAAATAATGATGACAAAACTTTATCTTTTTGAAGCTGTAGAAACAATATTAAAAAAGGCTAAAGAAATAATCCCCTCAATTTCTGATTTAGAAAGAACTGATGGTCTTAAAAAAAGTATCGAAAAACTTTGTACTTATAACATTCCTAATGTTATTGACTTAAAAACAAAAATTGCAGATAAGATAATTTCAGAAAACAAATACTGTTTCTGAAACATCAAAACAAACTTAATAGTAGTTATCTATTTGAAGTCTTTTATACAAACCCCTGTTGTTTCTCCTATAAATACTAAAGTCAAATATAACAGAAAACTCGAAAATACTTGGCGAATATACTTTCCCAGGTTGTCTAAAGGGGAAATTATAATGCACTCCAAAATCGAAATTTTCAAACGCTAAACCTAGTGTCATTCCAAAATTATTTAGCCCAAAAGAATTTACTGAACCTGCTTGTTGAGTAAGACCTATTGAAAATTCTCCCAGTTGAAAATCTTGAGCTAAACCAATATATATTGCTTCACCAGACTTGACAATATTAGCATAGGTAAATAAATATGAGTACCTGGGTAAAAATCTTCTTTCATAAGGATTAATATCAAACTCATATCCTCCTTGAATTCCAATTTGAATTGGGAGGGTGATATCAGCTTCTTTGTTGAAAGAAATGTTAGGTTTTCTTAGATGCTTTAAAGTCAATCCGACTAAAAACTCTTCTGAATGTATTATAAATGATGCTCCAAGATCAAATTCACTTACACTAGAAATTAAAGGAGCCAATGGATCAGCAGATTGAGTTGCAATAAAACCACTGCCCAGGCTACTCGTGATTTGATCTTCAAAAAGGAGATTATTAACGTCCACATTAGAGCTTATCATTCCTATAGTAACAGCTGGTAAAAAGAAAGTGTAATTTGAAAGTTGAAGCTTGTAAATATAACTAATGTTTGCAAGGCTATTTACCATACCAATATTCCCCATTTTAAACTGGTTAATATCAATACCAATAGAAAAATTATTATCCTGAAAAGCCATCGATCCAAAAAAGTATCTGTTATCTAAAGTATTTGCATCATTAACCTTCAGAGATCCATATAAAACTCCTACTCTATTTAATTGATTCATTCCAAAATAGCTAGGATTTGCCTTTTGCATATATTTTGTTTGATTTACAACATATTCCTCCTGAGCAAAAGAAAATTTGCAAAACAAATAAACAAATAGTATTATATATAAATTTCTAAAATCCATCATCTAATTATAATAAATGTACCACTATATACTGGTATTTGTTCCCCATAATTTGTCTCTCCTGTAGCTGTATAAATATAATATGGAGAATGAGTAGCCTCTACTCCATTTAACGTGCCATCCCATCCAATAATTTGTTTAGCAGGATCAAATAATAGATCTGTTTCTTCTCTGTTCTCAAGAACATCAGTTGCATTTTCTGGCTTTGTCTCCATATATATCATATTTCCTCGGTAATCATATATTGTTAGGACTAAGTTTTTAAGTCCAGTAGATATAGGTCTAAACCTTTCATTAAGAGGAGGACTATTAGGAGTGAAAACATTTGGAGCCAATATACTCCACCCTTTACCAACTTTAATATTTACACTCTCATATTTAGGACATCCTAATGTATTCCTTATAATAAGAGTTGCCGTATAAGTTCCTGATATTCCATATTCATGAACAACAGGTGATGTAGTGTTAGCAGGCATTGTAACTGTATCGCTGCCGTCACCAAAATTCCATTCAGCACTTATATATGGACCTGTAGACAAGTCAGTAAATAAAATCTCTTCTCTAGCAGGAATATATATACTATTTGAAGGCGAATCATAAGTTAAAGAAATAGATGTATAATCGATCTTTGGAGTTATATCTTCAATAATAATATTCTCTTCAATAACACATCCATTTGAGTTTACAATCTTTAAAACAGCAGATTCTTTTGGGTTGTCAATTGCCAGATTATATCTTTGCTGTTCAAAATAAACTGTTGAGGTAATTGCTGAAGCACTTCCAGTTCCTGATGTGATAGTAACAGTCTGTGTTATAAAATCATCACTCCCAGTTACAATAAGCTGACCATCGTAATAAAAAGAGACCTCGTCCTGTAAATTATTAAATAATGTAATTGAAATAAATCCTTGCTGAAGTAAACAAAGATTTCCATCAAGAATCGGCCCATCTACGATATATAACTCTTTATTTGGATCAACCTTTATAACTTTTTGAACATCA
>JAQWON010000002.1 GCA_029245825.1 Flavobacteriaceae bacterium | reverse complement strand
ATTCATATAATGAAATTATTCCTTTAGATTATAATTGGAAGGATAGTCTTGAAGTTCATCAATTATATCCTTTACTAGTACACCTTATACTTTTTGGGAAAGGGTACCACAAAAGTGTAATGAAAATTATTAAAAAATACAGTTGATTTATATATTTAAACTTTTAATGTATTAACTCAATATCCTTAAATGAAAATCATCTATCAATTTATTATAATAATTTGTTTAATATCTCTTGGATGTAAGGACAATTCTAACCCTATTTACAAAAAAGGTAATACAACAATATATAAAGATGTTTATAAAAATAAATTAGAAGGATTTTGGTTAGGTCAGTGTATTGGTAACTGGACAGGTTTAATTACAGAAATGGATAAGATTGGAATAGCTCATGAAGGAAAAGGTGAAGGTTTTTATACAAGAAAAAATTGGGGAGATAAAGATCAACCAAATATTTGGGAATCAAATAAATATTCTGAAACCATTACTTTCTTGTTTGCTGATAAAGATAGTATATGGGGAGCTGATGATGATACTGACATTGAATATATGTACCAGGAAATAATCTTAGAAAACAATACCCCTCAACTAAATGGCAAACAAATTCAAAAGGGTTGGCTAAATCATATCCATAAAAAAGAGGAGAATTTTCTTTGGGTTTCTAACCAAAGAGCTTTTGATTTAATGCAAGAGGGCATTTTACCGCCAGAGACAAGTAATCCAAAAAACAACATTCATTATGAAATGATTGATGCCCAATTGACAACTGAAATTTTTGGTTTTTTTTCGCCAACTAGGCCTGATATAGCCTTAGAAATTTCAAGTTTGCCAATTCTAACTACAGCAAGAGAAAATGCAAAATGGATTGCAGAGTTTAATGTAATCATGTATTCTTTGGCGGCACAAGAGACAAATCATGTTTCATCAAAGGATAAAGTTCAATGGATGGCAGACGAAGCTAGAAAAAATCTGCCAAATAATTCTTATTCTGCAAAAATGTATGACTTTGTGAAGGCGTCTTATCATAAGGGTAAAAAATGGGAAGAAACAAGAGATGAATTAAATCTAAAATATCAAATTAGACAAGAAGATAATTATTTATGGTCCACAAAAGATAAATCATGTAATGGCTGCTTTGCTGCTGGAATTAATTTTGGTGCAAGCATAATAAGCTTACTTTATGGTGAGGGAGATATAAAAGAAACAATCAAAATTGGTGCTTTAGCTGGGTGGGATTCAGATAATCCGACAGCAACATGGGCTGGTCTTTTAGGCTTCATGCTTGGAAAAGATGGGGTTGAAAGAGTATTTAACAGAAAATTCTCTGACAAATTTAATATTCATAGAACAAGAAAAGGATTTGATAATAACGGGATTGATAGCTTCGAAAACATGGCTTTAAAAGGACTTAAAGTTGTTGACCTAATTGTTTCAAATAAAATGAATGGTGTGGTATATGAAGATAAATGGATTATACCAAAAAAATAATTATTTCATGGAACCCCATTTTCATTATTCCCTGTTTTGTATATTTAATATATGAATGAAAGAAAAATTTCCCTGTTTTCCATCCCTCTCTTAATCATGGGAATAACCATGATTTTCCTGGGAGCAAGATGGATGATTGTCGATGAGCCCTGGATGCTTGATAAAGTAGCAAATGAAGAGCGGCTAGAAATGAGTTTTGATCAATTATTTCAGGCAGAAATAAATAATACTCTACCTGGATATCTCAGACAAATTTATCAGTTTTTTGGACTTTGGGTTGGAGTCATAGGTTTATTTATTTTTCTTTTTTCAAGGACTAGTTTAACTAATATTTCTAAGGTTAGAATTAGCCTATTGATATGCATTGGGATAATGATCCTATTTGGAACTATTATGGCTCACATGCTAATACCCAGCTCTCCTTTTGTTTACTTAGCTTGGGCTCTTGTAATTCTATATTCTATATCTCTTTATGCGCATAAGTCTATATGAAAAGTCATTGGGAAAATATTTATTCTTCAAAACAGCCTAATGAATTATCTTGGACACAAAAAATTCCCCAAATATCCCTTGATTTAATTAAATCACTTAACCTTTCTAAATCCTCAAGTATAATTGATGTTGGCGGAGGTCAAAGTATGTTAGTTGATTTTCTTATTGATCTTGGATATACAAACATTTCAGTTCTTGACTTATCTAAAAACGCCATAAGTAAGACTAAAAGAAGACTTGGCGAAAATGCAAAAAAGGTCAATTGGATTGAAACAGATATCTTAGACTTTAAAAGCTCTATAAAATTTGATTTATGCCATGATAGAGCATTATTCCATTTTTTGACTAAAAAAAATGATGTCAAAAAATACATAAATAAAATTTCTCTTTTTGCCAGCAAATTAGTTGTTGGAACATTTTCAATTGAGGGCCCAAAACGATGTAGTGGTTTAGAAATTAGACAGTATAATCAAAATTCAATGAAAGAAACTTTTGAGAGAGGTGGCTTTAAATCAATCTCTTTCTCTAAATCCGATCATCTCACACCATCAAATAGAATACAGAAATTTATTTTTGGAGTTTTTGAAAATTCTAATTAAATTTTTACTGTTGGATAAAGATTCTTATTTTCGTTGGCCAAATGAGAATAAATCTTCAAAATTCTGATTTTTTAGGTGTTTTATCATCTGCTTTATGCATTTCACACTGTTTAGGCACCCCTTTCTTATTTGTTGCTCAAGCTAATGCTATTAATTGTTGCGAATTTGTCCCTTTTTGGTGGAAAAGTCTTAATTACCTTTTTATTTTTATTTCTTTTTTTGCTGTCTACTATTCTGCTAGGAGGACCTCAAAGAATTTTATGAAAACTCTATTCTGGTCTTCTTGGTTGATTTTAACAGGGCTATTAGTTAATGAGCTATTTGAATTAGTTCATTTTCCTGAGCTATCAATATATACTGCATCATTTCTACTTGCTTTTCTACATTTCTATAATTTAAAATACTGTCAGTGTAAAGGTGATGAATGTTGTATTCATGATTCTAAATAAGCTATTGCTGAATAGTAAATACTGAAATTAAATTTTTAGCAACATCCACATTTACATGTTTCCGGGCAAGGAAAATTATGATTACAGCAATTACAAACCGGTGTGAAAATACTTTCTTTAATTATTTCAAAGCTAGTGTAACATACAAAAAAGGCAATTGCTGCTCCAATTAATATATCTGGAAGATTAGATCCAGTAAGCCAAAAAAAGAAGCCTGAAAGAACAATTCCAGCAGAAGCAATTGAGTCGTTCCTAGCACAGACATATGCGCTTTTCATATTTATATCATGGTGATGTTTTGAATGAGTTAATATTGCAGCAACAACATTCCCAAATAAAGAAAAAATTCCAACACCTAAAAGGGTCTCTGTATGCAATTGGGATCCAAAATTAATTGCTTTGTAGATATGATAAAATGCAATTATTCCAAAAATAAACATAATTATACCTTTAAAAGCACTAACATTATTTTTAATATATGATTTAGATGATACAACCAAAATTGAAGTCCCTAAAATAAATGCATCACCTGAATTATGCGCTGCATCAGCAATAAGTGAAGAAGAGTTCATTATCAAGCCATAAATAATGTCAACAAATATCATTGCGATATTAATTAAAAAAGCAAGAAAAAGAACTTTCTTATCTGACATAATCTATTAATTAATTCATCTGTTAAATAACTAAAAATCAGTATCTAGATCCTTTATGTCAAGTTTCTGAATCCATATATTTCTATACAAAACATGAAATCCCTCAGATTGTAACTTGATTCCGCCTGGTGTATTTGAAATTCCATAACCATCATTTTTTCCTCCATCTAATCCTGAATTTGGACCTCCCCAAACTTTTTCAATATGAACGTTTGAATGGACCTTATTGTTATTAAAATACATTGTTACAATTGGTTTTTCAACAACTGAATCAGCACTAAAACGAGCAGCTCTAAATTTAATATCGTAAGCATTCCATTTCCCTGTTCCATTATAATTATCATATGAAGCAGAGTTCTCATTTATAACAGCGGCCATGCCATGAACTGAAGAATCGCCATCAAGAATTTGTATTTCATATCTGTTTTGTAGATATACCCCGCTATTTCCTTTTGGCTCAGAAACTAAAAACTCAACGTGTAATCTAAAATCTTTAAACTTTTCTTTTGTAACTATATCAGCAGCTCCATATATTCCACCTATAGCTGCTGGGTCAAAAGAACTAACGACAGTTCCCGAGCCTATTGGATCGTCAACTATCTCCCACTTTATTGGCAGCTCAGCCTTTAATCTTGGACCATCCCAATAAGTCCATTTTTTATCTAGCAAGTATCTGCTTCCATCAAAAAGAATTTCTGAATCTAGAGGAGCTATTGCACCTACACCGATTGTCTTTTTCATTTTATTTTTCTCCTCCCAGCCATCTTTTAGATCACCATGAAGATCATCCATTTCCATATTTATAAAAAGAAAAATTGCTGATATAAAAACAACACCGCTTATAAAGAAAAGAAGTGCTTTATTCATTTTGTAATAATTTAATAATCATAATATAATTTCAGATTTTCGAATTCATTTATAAAGGGTTCATAACTAATAAATCTAAGGTGGGCTTGATCTCCAGGCTGCCCTTTAATTAAAACATTTAGCTTTGATGGAAAAAAATGAGCTGCTAAACTTTTCTCTTTATTTATCATTATTAAGCCCCAAAAAGAATTAAATTTAGATGGATCATTCCAGTGATCAGGTTTATAAAAAATTTGGAATCCTTGACTGTTTATAAAATCTTTTGCAGCATTAAGACAGTTCTTTGTAAAATCATAACTGCTTTCATTATTTCGTTTAGTAATTGGAATCAAATCAATCCCATATAAAAGATTGTATTCATTATATGAAAAACCATTTAGTGCAATCTCCCAATCTATCCCTCCAGTAAAAAAAACATTGCTATATTTTAAGTAATTATTCTCATATTCAGTTAAAACTTGTTCTTTTGTCATTCCTTCATAAAAACCCTCAAAGATTAGATTTCCAGACTGGGCACTAACAAAATGTGTTGAATGAAAAATCAGAAAAATAATTAATTGATAAACTGTTTTTTTTAGACTACTTATCAAAATATTTTTTTTAATTAGTTTTTATTGCCCAACATTCTATTTCAACTCTTGCTCCAAGAGCTAACCCTGATCCAGCAAAAGCACTTCTTGAAGGAAGATTGTCTTTAAAATAAGTTCTGTAAACATCACTCATTTGCTTCCATTCACTAATATCTGCAAGCATACAGGTGCACTTAAAAATATTATCCATGGAACTATCCATTTTGGTCAATGTGTTTTTTATGTTATCCATTATTTGCTTTGTCTCTGCAGCAATTCCCCCTTCAACAAGTTCTCCAGTACTTGGATCAGTCCCTATTTTTCCGGATAAATAAATTACATTATTAACCACCGTAGCCTCTGAAAAAGGATATTTGTCAGAGGTATTATAGAATTCTATTTGGTCATTTGAATCTAAAATTTGAGTAGTTGCTGTAGTATTAAAACATGCAACAAAAAATATGGCACAAACCAAAGAAAATAATTTTTTCATGGTGTTTTTTTAACAATATAATTATTTTTTTTAGCACAATAGTCTACAATGCTTTCCTATATTTGAAGACTAAAAATAAATTATATGAAAAAAATTCTTTTACTAAGTACATTAATCCTAGTTATAGGTGCTTGTACACAAAATAAGACAGCCGGTGAATATCTTGGAGAAGGAGAAGATAATGGTAAAAAATATATTTTGGGAGATGATGCCGCTGTAAATGCAGTTAAAAATGTTGCTAAACACTACAGTGCTAAAGATGTAGATGAAATGTTTAAATACTATAGCAAAGAGTTTACTGAAAAATATTATGAAAACAATAAAAAATGGCTCGATTCAATGGAGTCTATATCCATGGAACCATATGTTATCGTTCCGGTAAAAATTGAGGGAAGTGATGAAACAAAAGTTCTAACCTGGTCAATTGAAGAGAGAAACTGGAAAAATGGTTCAAAGCAAAAACAAAATTTGATGGAAGTATTTACCGTTAATAGTGAAAATAAAGTAACTGGCTTTTCACAATGGAGTAGGAATTACCCAACAAATGAATTTGGATTATCTGTTGGTGGAAAATTTTATGGTAAATCTGATAATCAATGGACAGGAAGAAGCCTTGTTTTCTCAAATAGAGGAGAAGTAGAGGCAATTGAAAAATTTGTGGAAAGTTATAATAAAATGGATGTTGAAGGTTGTAAAACACCATTTGCTGAAAAAGTTAATATCGAATATGAAGATGGAAGAAAAGTAGTTTTCACTCCTAGTATGTGGGAAGGATACTTTAAAGATTATAGGTCGGTTAACTGGAAACCTTATTCAATAGTCCCTCTTAAAATATATGACACTAATCCCGCTTCTGGAGTAATTGTAACTTCAAGAGAAAAAAGAGTAATGAAAAACGGGAAAGTTTGGGAAAGAGAATTAGTTGAATTTTTTTACTTCAATCTTGATGGAAAAATTAATAGCATGACTCAATTCTCCAGAAAAATCAAATAATAAATAAAAATCAATTTTTTAAAAGGCCTCATCTAGAGGCCTTTTTTTGTTATCTTGAATTAAATTATTTTAAAAAATGATGCCAAGTAAAATTTCAAAGAGTTCAAAATTAGTAGTCCTCCTAATATGCTTATTACTGTGGGGATGCAAGAATACCTCAGAGGAAAAATTACCTCGCATTGCAATCGCTGGTTTAGCTATTGAATCAAGTACATTCTCGCCAGCATTTACTCATGAAGAAGCTTTTCATGCCAGAGAGAGAGAAGAAGTCTTTTCCTACTATCCTTTCTTATCTAAGGATTCAATTAACAGAAAAAAAGCTGTTTGGTTTCCAACAATAAGAGGACATGCTCTGCCTGGAGGAATAGTTACAAGAGAAGCATATGAATCATTAGTAAACAAAACATTGACCATGCTCGAAAAGAATCTCCCTTATGACGGTTTATTTTTTGATATACATGGAGCAATGAGTGTTGTGGGGTTAGATGATCCTGAGGGTGATTTTATCACTCGAATAAGAAAAGTTATTGGAAAAGAGACTGTTATTTCAACATCAATGGATTTACATGGAAATGTTTCTAAAGTACTAGCTCAAAATACAGATCTTATAACTTGTTATAGAATGGCTCCACATGAGGATGCTATCGAATCAAAAAAAAGAGCATTAGAAAATTTATTAGTTAGACTTGAAAACGGAAAAGGTAAACCCGCATATAAAGCATGGATTCCTGTCCCAATTCTTTTGCCGGGAGAAAAAACCTCTACAAGAATAGAACCCGGTAAAAGTTTGTATTCAAAAGTTAAACCTGCCGCCGATCAAGAAGGAATTATTGATGCTGCAATATGGGTTGGTTATCCCTGGGCTGATGAGCCAAGGAATCATGGGGTAGTAATGGTTACCGGAGATGAAAAAAAAATTGTTTCACAAACGGCAAAAAGACTTGCTGAGAGTTTTTGGAATGCAAGAAAACAATTTGATTTTGTTGCTCCCACAACTTCTCTTGAAAAAAGTCTTGAGAAAGCACTTAAGAGTAATAAAATTCCATTTATTATAAGTGATATGGGTGATAATCCCACAGCTGGTGGTGCTGGTGATGTAACATGGACTCTAGGAAAAATACTTTCAAGAACAGAATTTAACTCTGTAAATGGTCCCTCCGTCATTTACGCATCAATCCCAGGCCCAAAAATGATTGAGAAAGCCATAGAAGCTGGTGAGGGAGGTAAAGTTGAAGAATATGTTGGTGCCTCAATTGATGATCGTTACTCTCCTCCGATTAAACTTTCAGGAACTGTTGAGAAAATTAAATATGGAGATATACATGCTGAAACTGAAGTCGTTATTAAATCAGGAAGTGTTAATGTAATTGTGACAAAAAAAAGAAAGCCTTATCATAAAAAAGCTGATTTTACTGATTTGGATCTTAACCCAAAAAATACAAATATTATTATTGTTAAAATTGGATATCTAGTTCCAGAACTTTATCAAATGAGAGGAGATTGGATAATGGCTCTAACGCCAGGCGGGGTTGATCAAGATATAGAAAGACTTGACTATAAAAGAATTAAAAGGCCAATGTTCCCATTTGATTATGAAATGGAAAAACCAAATCTTAATGTGAGATTAATTAAATCTTCAGAAAGTTTCTGAAATTAGATTCATGAAAAAAAGAACATTCATTAAATCTTTTGGGGCATTTAGTTTAATTCCTTTTTTTAATATTCCTTCTGAATTTTTTGATGAAACTTCCTCTATTGACTCATTGAAAAAAATAAGTGAAGAGAAAGAATTATGGGAGACTGTTCGTTCTCATTACAAGTTAAACCCTGACTACATTAATCTTGAAAGTGGATTCTATAACATAATCCCATCACCAACTTTGAACAGTTTTATTGATCATGTCAAAAGAATTAATTATGAAGGTTCATTTTATATGAGAAATTATCTTGAAAAAGATAAAGAGGAGATAACAAATTCTTTAGCTACTCTTGTTGGGTGTAAAAAAGACGAACTAATCATTACAAGAAATACTACTGAATCATTGGATTTAATTATAAGTGGGTTCCCTTGGATGAAAGATGATGAGGCTATCTATGCAGATCAAGATTATGGTTCAATGAAGCAGATGTTTAAACAAGTTTCCAAAAGACATGGAGTTATCAATAAAGTAATATCAATTCCAAATCACCCCAAATCTGATGAAGAAATAGTCTCACTATATGAAAATCAAATTTCAAACAAGACTCGTTTAATTATGGTTTCTCACATGGTTAATATTACCGGACAAATTTTACCAGTAAAAAAGATTTGTGAAATGGCTCATAATAATGGAATAGAAGTAATGGTAGATGGAGCCCACTGCATTGGTCATTTTAACTTTAAAATTTCAGAACTTGGATGTGATTATTATGGATCAAGCCTTCATAAATGGCTAGCTGCTCCCCTTGGATCAGGTATATTGTATGTAAATAAGAAAAGAATATCAAAAATTTGGCCTTTAATAGCTAGCTATATTGAGGATAAATATCATATTAAAAGATTAAATCATATTGGAACACATCCTGTGCATAATGACTTAGCTATTTTAAATGCAATAAATTATCTTAATTGGATAGAACTAAAAAGAAAAGAAAAAAGA
>JAQWON010000037.1 GCA_029245825.1 Flavobacteriaceae bacterium | reverse complement strand
AAAGAACATATTGCTGTATATGGTGCATATAATGATCAAAGACTGACAGGTGATCATGAAACCCAGTCAATTGAAGAATTTAGTTATGGCGTTTCTGACAGGGGAGCATCAATAAGGATACCCATAATGACTGTTGAAAATGGATGGAAGGGATGGCTTGAAGATCGCCGTCCTGCATCAAATGGAGATCCCTACAAAATAGCTGGCAGAATAATAAAAACTGTTAAATCAGCAAATCTCTAAACTTAAAAACCTTTTTTTTATAATTAAGATTAAAACCTGCTTTTTTAAAGTGGGTTTTTTTATACAATAAGAGGGATTATAAAAACTAGGTATAAGGTAAGTAGTATAATTCCATCAATCCAACTGAGGCGATTACCCCCTGGAAAGAAAACAAGAGGAAGTATTATAGTTGAAATTCCAATCATCCACCAAATATCATTTTCCAACAACCCTTGATCTTTAATGACTATTGGAGTAATCATTGATGTAATCCCCATAACTGCAAGGATATTAAAAATATTAGATCCTATTAGATTACCTAAAGAAATAGCCTTTTGTTTTCTGATTATTCCTATAATAGAAGCAGACAACTCAGGTATACTAGTTCCAACGGAAATAATAGAAATGCTAATAATTCTTTCACTTACCCCAAAATCATATGCTAAAGCAACGGCACCTTTAACAAGTGTTTCAGATCCAAGCCATAATCCAAATCCACCAATTACTAAATAGTAAAAACTTGATAAAGAAGACATACTATCTTCTTCAAGGTCATTTTCTGATTCGTCTTTTTTTCTAATTTTAATTAAATAAAAGAGAAAAAATATTAAAAGAGAAAAAAGGATTGCTCCCTCATAATTTTCTAACTTAGAGTCAAAGCCTACAAAAACATAAAAAAGAGCAGTAGCAAATATCATCATAGGAAAATCTATTTTATAAAAACTCTTGGAAACATTTATTGGGGCTATAATTATCACTACGGCAAGAACAAATGCAATGTTTGCAATATTAGACCCCAGGACATTACCAAAAGCCAGGTCTGAATGACCGCTTAAAGCAGATTGAACACTCACAATTAGCTCAGGCATAGAAGTGGCAAATGAAACCACAGTCATTCCAATAACCATTTTCGGTATTTGAAGTTTTAAAGACAATGAAACTGCTGATTTAAGTAACCAATCGCCACCCTTAACTAAAATAACGAGTCCAGCAAATACTGCTAATATAGCCATAAATAAAATTTTCTAAATATACGCTATAGTATTAAAAAGAAACCCGCAAACTGCGGGTTTCTTTAATTATAGAGAAATTATTCTTAGTTAATATCCCAAAAGACTTTAGTAGTTTTTGTATCACCACCAATTGCTGAAGAAGCAGATGACCTGTTTGCCTCATTCAAATTTTGCTCATTAAGAGGATATGTATAACGAGTTGGTATAGGGTCACCTGAATTAACAGGTAAATTAAGTGTTGGATGATCAAATTTTCTCCAAACATTCCATCCTTCACATCCTCGGTTATACATTCCAATCCAAAACTGCATAGCGATCTTTTCCTTCCATGTTCCACTTGCAGTAGTGTAAGCAACATCTGGGTTAGCTAAATAAGTTGATACATCAGCTGCGCTTCCACCCCAATAAATAATTGATGCTTCAATCCCATTATTGTAGTGTTGTTCAGCTGTGCCAGCTATAGTATATCCTCGTTCTGCAGCTTCTGCCTGTAAGAAAGAAACCTCAACAAAATCTATTAATGTTCCTTCAAAGTCAGGTGCAAGAACTTGACTATTTATGTGTGAAAATAAACCATAAGTATTTGTAGCTCCATAAGGTCCGCCTTTAATTGCCCCGTCAACAGGATCTTGAAAATAAAGTGTAGTCCTTGGATCATTTAGACCATTCATATAATCTACCATAGTATTAGCAGCTACATAATCTTTTCTACCCGACTGAACAATAGAAACCCAAATAGGGTTTGTATTTGGTGGGGCCGACAAATATTTTAAGGTTGTATTCTCAGAATTTGATGTAAAGACTCCAGCAGAAACTGCTGATTGTGCAGCTGATTGAGATACTCCTGGGTTTACATCAGAAAGCCTCATTGCTATTCTTAGTTTTAAAGAATTAGCAAATTTTGACCACATAGCCATATTTCCACCGTACAATATGTCTGGACCAGTAAACCCACCTGGGGCGCTAGAAAGAGCAGAAATTGCTGAATCTATTCTAGTCAATAAATCAGTATAAATTGTAGCAGCATCATCATAGGCTGGCAAAGTATTAGCAGGGTCTAGAGCTTGAGAATAAGGAACATTCCCGAAAGTATCAACGAGGTTTTGCCACGCATATACTTCAAGAACTTCTATCTGTGCCATTTCTCCTGCTTTATAAAATGAACTCCCTTCATTAGCCTTAGTCTTAGCATCTTTAAGATCATACAAAACGTCACGGTACATTTCTGACCAGTGATTTTGAGGGATCTTACGACCTTGAAGCACGAAATTAGTTTCATCAGTATAAGTTGTTTGAGTCCAATACTGTGCTAAAAATTTGTATATACTAACATTGTAGTTAGTTGTTACAATTTGATCAACTAAAGATTTAGTAGCTGAAGTAAATAGAGTGTTATATGCAACTGTAGATGGATTTTTAGTATCCATGTTCAGCATCTCATACTCCTCATCTGAGTCACAAGTGATAAAGAATAAAGAAATGAATAAAATCGAAAGTAATTTATTTTTTTTCATCGTTTCTAAAATTATAATTTAATGTTAAGGTTTACACCAACTTCTTTAACACCAGCAGGTGCTCCAGACTGATAACCTTGAATGTTACCAGCTGATAAACCAGCTTCTGGATCAGCGTAAGGCAAGTTTTTATCAATAATCCACAAGTTTTTACCAATTATTGAAAAAGTTGCAGATTTGATCATATTTCCAGAAAGTATAGATTCAGGTACGTTGTATGAAATCTTAAGCTCTCTTAATTTTACATATGACGCATCATATACATGCATTGCTTGAATTAGAGATTTCCATCCAAATGGATTTCTGTAATTATGAGCCTCCGTACGTTGGGTGTTTGTTGCGCCACTCTCAGTCACACCTGGAAGTAAAACTCCACCTCCATCAGCTACACGATCACGCTTAGGATTTCCTAATTCGTTAAGACCAGCAGAACGATCATATATACCCGTACCAAATCCATAATAAGTATCAAGTGAGAATAAATCTCCACCACTTTGAATATCAATTAAAAAGCTTAATGATAAATCTTTATAAGTGAATGAATTTCTAATTCCACCTTTCCAATCTGGATTCATATCACCAATTATTTCATTAGCTAAAGGGCTATTTTTATATCTAGCTCCGTAAGATCCGTTGTCTTCAACAATCTTATTGCCTTGGCTATCATAAACAAAGTCACGACCTCTAATTGTTCCATAAGGTTCTCCCGGTATAGCATTAAGACTTACACCGCCTTGAAAAGAACCAAGTTGAAGATTTTCTAAACCTTGTGCCAATTCAATTACCATATTCTCATTCTTAGAATAATTAAAGGCTAGATTCCAACTAAAATCACTAGTCTTAAGAGGAGTGCCAGATATCATAAGTTCAATCCCTTTGTTTTCAATACTACCAGCATTAAGCCATTTAGCACCTAAACCAGTAGAATTTGAAATATCTACAGGAGTAAGAAGATCATTAACTTGAGAATTATAATACGATAAATCAACAGTTAATCGATTATTTAGCATTGAAGCTTCAACTCCAAACTCATAAGATTTTGTTCTCTCCTCCTTCAAGTCTGGGTTATTAAAAGAATAACTATTTGAAGATGTAGCATTTCCATCAAATGCTATCCCCAAGTCATATGAGCTAAATACATTGTAAGGGCTCGTATCATTACCAACCTCAGCATAGTTTGCTCTTAGTTTACCAAAGGTTAAGAAATCAAGACTTAACAAATCATGAAATAGTATCACACCTGAAATTGATGGATACAAATAGTTATTATTATTAATAGGCATTGCAGAAGATCTATCTCTTCTAACAGATGCTTCAAGATAATATGTATTTTTATAACCTACAGAAGCATTCGCATAAAAACCATCTACTTTCTTTTGGTACGTATATTCCGAAGGTGGATTTAAAGGATTAGATGTATTTGCTAATGTATACAATCCAGGAATATTTATACCTCCATTTGTAGAAGCAGAAATTCTGTCAAAATTAGTTTCCCTTAAATTAAATCCAAGGTTACCGTTAAGACTAATTTCATTAAAACGCTTTTCAAAATTAAGCCTAACATTATAGTTATATTCAGATCTGCTAGTGTTTCTTCTAGAATAATTTGAAACATCAACACTACCTACATTAATTCTTTCCTCAACAAGAGAATCTGAAGTATCATAACTAAAAGTTCCTAGCACATTAAGCCAATCATTGACGGCATAACTTAAACTAGTATTTCCAAAATATCTCTTTTTTTCATCTGTTGAAAAATTTTCATATAAAGTCCACCCTATATTATCAAAATAAATAGGCGCTGGATCATCCCAGGAATAGGCGTTCCAAGTCATGTTTTTCTTATGTGCTTTATATGCTGCAATCTGCTCAACTGGATCAACATTCACTTGCCACCATTGCCTATGGCTTTGCCAAAGATTACGAGAATCATAACCTGTACCATTTCTACCCGTAGCTTTAGCAGATATAACATTTACAGATGATGAAGCAGCGAGTTTGTCAGTAATATCATAAGAAGCATTAAAAGACATGGTATGACGAACCATTGAGCTGTTAGGAAGAATTCCTTTCATATCAAGGTTAGTATAGCCTACTCTAAAACTCCCGTCTTCATTCCCGTCTTGAACTGAAACACTATTTATAAGTGTAGTCGCTTGATTATAAATATCCACGGGTGTGTTCTTTGATGCTACATAAGGAGCAGCTTGCTTATAGGTGCTTAGCTCAGGCCATAAAGAGTTCCACTGATACACCTGAAGACTAGGATCAAACCTAGCTCCAAAAGAAGCATCTTCAGTAAAGGCTGTAGTAAGATCATCAATACCATCACCAT